>JBFJPA010000268.1:0-6715 GCA_041617355.1 Longimicrobiales bacterium | reverse complement strand
CCGCTTCACCTTCTCCGAGGTCCGCCGCGCCGCCCTCGCCATCGCCCGTGAGGTCGAGCGGCGGGCGCCGGAGCTCGCCACGAGCAAGTGGTGGAAGGAGGAGCGCCACGGCGTGTTCCTCGACTACAACCAGAATGCCAGGGACCGCACCGTCGCGGCGGCCTATTCGGTGCGGCCGACGCCGGAGGGCCGGGTCTCGGCCCCCCTGGACTGGGAGGAAGTGGCGGACTGCGAGCCCGGTGATTTCACGCTCGTGACCATGCCGGGCCGCTTCGCCGAGCGGGGCGACGTGCACGCGGAAATCGACGGGCATCCGGGATCCCTGGAGGCTCTGCTCGAGCTGGCGGCGGAGCAGGAGCGGGCGGGACTCGGCGACGCGCCGTGGCCGCCCCACTACAGGAAGCAGCCCGGTGAGCCGCCCCGTGTTCAGCCCTCGAAGCGACGACCCGGGAGCGACGACCGCGCCGGAGCAGCGGACAGGGGAACGGGCAGGAAGAAGAAGGGGACCGGGAGGCGCCGCCCGAAGCATCCACTGATCGAGATCGCCCGCGCCAGGCACAGGGAAGACGCCCTCAGAGGCCTCGAGCGCTGGCGGTCACGGCATCCCCAGGCGGCGGCCCACCTCGAGCCCGCGGACATCCTCGTGGACGCGATGCGGGGGCGGTACTCGACGTGGACGCGCATCCGCATCAACCTGCGGCACGTTCCCGCCGAGCTGCGGCCGGATCAGGAGCCCCTGGACCCGGACGAGAAGATCTTCTCGAGCTCGTAGGGACGGGCCGTGTCGAGCTGGTCGTAGCGGCACTCTTCGGGGCGCTTGTCGGGACGCCACCTGAGGAACGTCGCCGCGTGGCGGAAGCGGCTCCCCTGCATGTGGTCGTACTTCACCTCGCAGACCCGCTCGACGCGGAGCGGCTCCCACGAGAGGTCCTTGCCCGCGCTCCAGCGGCTCTGCCCGCCCGGCATGCGGCCGCCCCGCGCCGCATCGGCTTCCGCCCACTCGCGCCACGGATGTGCCTCGAGCGCGTTCTCGCGAAGAGGCGACAGCTCGGCCACGAGCGTCTTTCGTTTCGCCATCGTGAAGGAGGACGTTACACCCACGTGATGCAGCGTGCCTTCATCGTCGTACAGGCCGAGCAGCAGGGAGCCGACAGCATCCGTGCCGCTCTTGTACCAGCGGAACCCGGCGACCACGCAATCCGCCGTTCGCACGTGCTTGATCTTCAGCATGACCCGTTTTCCGGGCTGATACGCGAGTGTGACGGGCTTGGCGATGACGCCGTCGAGACCGGCTCCTTCGAATTGCTCGAGCCACCGTTCCGCGATCTCTCGGTCGCGCGTCACCGGCGTCAGGTAAACCGGCGCCGCGACATCGCCGAGCAACGTTTCCAGCGCGGCCCGCCGCTCTTCCTGCGGCTTCGACATCAGGTCCTCGCCGAACGCGGCGAGTGCATCGAACGCGACGAACGACGACGGCATGGCCGCCGCCAGCTTCGCCACCCGCGAGGCCGCGGGGTGCAGGCGCAACTGCAGTGCATCGAAGTCGAGCCCGTTCGCCGTCATGATCACGATCTCGCCGTCGATCACGCTGCCGGGAGGCAGCCGTTCGAGCAGCGCTTCGTGCAACTCCGGGAAGTAGCGATCGAGCGGGCGCCGGTCGCGGCTCTGGATGAAAACGTCGGAGTCGCCGCGAAATACGATCGCGCGGAACCCGTCCCATTTCGGCTCGAACAAATAGTCGCCCTCGGCCGGCACGCGGTCCGTCGGCTTTGCCAGCATGGGTGCGATGGGGGGGTCGAGCGGGAAGCTCTCGGCAGTCGCGCTCATCGCCACTCGGCGGCAGAGTCTCGAGGGTGCTTACCCGAGCCGGTCAAGCCAGGCCCCCGCCTCAGTGCCGTAGCCCTACGACCCTGCCGTCCAGCTCCCACTCGGGCCGTATCTCGACTCCCAGGTGTGCGAGTGCTGTGACGGCGATGTCCACGATCCTCGGCGGCTCCGCCGGCGAACCACGCAGCGCCGAGGGCCCGCTGGCAATGTAGAAGATCGTCGATTCCTCGACCGAATCTTCGCCGTGGCCGCCGTCGGCGCGGCGGCCGTGGTCGGTGCTGACGAGGATGAGCCAGTTCTCGCGGTCGTACGATGGCCGCGCGCGGACCGCGGCCAGCAACTCACCGACGTGCGCGTCCGCCAGCGCGATCGCCGCGCGGTACTCCGTGCCGATTGAGCGCGTCGCGTGACTCACTTCGTCCGGGTTCCCGAGATAGACGAACGCGGCATCGGGATCGCCCTCGCGCAGATGTCTCGTCGCCACATCGACGACGGCGCTGTCGGCGGCGGCCCAGCCGAGCGTATAGCCATCCACGATGAACCGGACGTCGGGCGCCGAGCCGATGACCGGACCGCCGGCGGTGTCGGCGATCAACGGCAGCCAGTCAGCGGCGGCGAACGTGTTGAGTTCCGACCGAACTTGCTCGATGCGTGTCAGGAAGTCCGGATACCGGTCGTAGCGTTTGCCGACGAACTCATTGTCGATGACGCCGTGTTTGTCGGGCCATACACCGATCAGAAGGCTCGACCAGCCGGGCCCGCTGACGGTCGGTCGACCGGTCTGGGCGCGGTCGCTGAACGTCCCTTCCGCGATCAGCTGATCCAGGTTCGGCGTGGGCACTTCGGCCAGGACGTCGGGCCGCACGCCGTCGATCCCGATCACGAGGACTTTTGGCGTCCGGGGCAAGGCGTCGTCCGGGCCGCCGGCGCATGCGAGGGCCAACAGCAATGCCGCGGCTGGCACGACGTGCCGTCGATCACTCATGAATCTTCCCTGGTTGTGCGGAGCCGGTATCAGCGGCACTGGCCGCAAAGGTAATGGATCCGGCGATGGCCTGCGCGGCCGGTCGGGGTCAGGCGCTGGCGATGCGGGCGGGGGTGCTGCGGCTGATGACGTCCTGGACCCGGCGTGCCAGCTCCGCCGGCGTGAACGGCTTCTGGATCAGTTCGGTGGCCCTCTGCACCATGTCGCGCTGGCCGAGTGCATCCTGCGTGTGGCCAGACATGAAGAGCACCGGCAGCGAGGGGCGCACGGCGATCGCTTGATCGGCGAGTTGCTTCCCGTTCAATCCCGGCATGATCATGTCGGTCAACAACAGATCGATCGGTCCACGGTGCCGTCGGCAGATGTCCAGACCTTCGACGCCATCGGCGGCCTCGATCACGCGGTATCCGTACTTGCGCAGCGTGCGACACACCAGGCCGCGGACGGCCGGCTCATCCTCGACCACGAGCACCAGCCGGTTTTCGTGATCCGAGTGCGCAGCCGGCGGTGGCGTGGCCGGCTCGTCACTGCTCGCCGGCGCATCCACACGGGGCAGGAAGACGCGGAACGTCGTACCGACGTCTTTCTCGGACTCGACGTCGATGTAGCCGCCGTTCTGTTTGACGATACCATAGACGGTGGCGAGACCAAGGCCGGTGCCCTTGCCGAGCGCCTTGGTCGTGAAGAACGGTTCGAAGGCGCGCGACAGCGTTTCCGACGACATACCCATGCCGGTATCCGTCACCCGCAACATGACAAAGGGGCCCACTGAGAAGTCGCCGCTCGCGTCGTACAAGGGCGGCTCTGTGAGCGTCGTGTTGGCGGTTTCGATCTCGATACGACCGCCCGCCGGCATGGCATCGCGCGCGTTCACGACGAGGTTGACCAGAATCTGATCGAGTTGACCGCGGTCCGCGCGGATGTGGTCGAGCTCGCCCTCCAGCAGGAGCGTGAGCTCGATGTCGGTGCCGATCAGGCGCTGCAACATCCGACTGGCCTCCGTGACGACGACGTTCAAGTCGAGCACGCGCGTCATGACGAGCTGCTGTCGGCTGAAGGCGAGGAGCTGAGAGACGAGCGAGGTCGCGCGGTCGGCCGCGCCCCGGATCTCGCCGACCTCGGCCTGGAGCATGTGACTCGGACCGAGCTCCGCCGAGATCATCTCGGTATTGCCAATGACCGAGGTCAACATGTTGTTGAAGTCGTGCGCGATCCCACCCGCAAGGCGGCCGATGGCTTCCATCTTCTGCGCCTGGCGAAGCTGAAGCTCCAGCTCGGCCTCCTTCAGCCGCGCCCGCTTCTGCTCCGTGATGTCGGTGAGCGAGCCGATGATGGCGACGGTCCGCCCGTCCCGCACGATGGGTGCCTCGTTGACGAGGACCCAGACCTTGCGGCCGTCCACCGCCCGGAGCTCCAGCTCGTATGGCGGCTGCTTCTCACCCGTCTCGATCGCACGCGTCGTGGACCGGAAGCCGATCTCGTTGATGGGGTTGTCGGTGACCATCTCGGTCCAGCGACGAAGCGCTTCTTCCGGCTCGATCCCGACGAACTGCCGGGACTGCGGACTCACATAGGTCAGCACGTGCTCGGCCGTATGTGAGTAGAACATGTTCGTGCTGTGCTCGACGATGTCGCGCAGCCGCTCTTCACTTCTGCGCAACTCGGTCTCGGCATGAATACGCTCCGCGGCTTCGCGCTCGAGGCGCGCATTCTGCTGTGCGAGCTCGCGCGTGTGTTCGGCGACGACCGATTCCAGTCGCACGCGCTCCTGATCCAGGCGATGCGCACGGAAGATCGGCACGGCCGCGACGGCGAGTCCCAATGCGAGCAGCGCGAGGAGCCGGAACCACCACGTCTGCCAGAAGGCCGGCAGGACCGTGAACGCGAACGTCGCCGGCGTCGTGCTTTCAATGCCCTCGTCGTTGACGGCGACCACCTCGAATTCGTAACGGCCGGGTCCGAGCCCTGCGTAGCCGATGGCGCGTTCCAGCGTCGGCTCGGACCACTCCGAGTCGGTGCCGAGCAAGCGGTAGCGGAAGCGCGTGGACGCGGGGTCCCGGAAGCTCGGCGACGAGAAACGGATCTTCAGCACACCCGAGCCCGGTGGTACGCGCGGATCCGTCGCAGAAATGACACGTTGACCGGCGACGACATCTTCGACGTAAACGGGGGGCGCTGTGAAGCTCGGTCGGTCCAGACTCGGCACGTAGCGGGCGACGCCGGTGCCGGTTCCGAACCAGAGCGAGCCGCGTGAGTCCTCCAGGGCCGCGTGCGCCGTGCCCTCGAGGTCGAGCAGGCCATCGCCTCGCCCATACGTGCGAAAGACGCCGTCTGCGTACCGGCTCAGCCCGTGGCTCGTGAACAGCCAGACGTCGCCGCTCGATGTGGTGAGGACCTGCCAGACGAAATCGTTGACCAGCCCCTCTTTCGTCGTGAAGCGGCGGATCCCGCCATCGGACACATGGAACGCGCCATCCCCATTCGTGCCGATCCACATGCCGCCGACGCCATCGGAGGCGACGGACCACACCGTCTGGTCGGTGACTCCTTCCGCAGGTCCGAGCGTGCGGGTCGCGCCGTCGTCGTACACGACCGCACCGCCGGCGCGTCGGCCGAACCACAGACGGCCGTGAGTGTCGTACGCCATGGCGATGACGAAGGCCGCCGCCAGCTCGGGCACATCGATGGGCACGATCCGGCCTGACTCCCAACGTGCGACGCCTCGATCCGTGGCAATCCAGATGCCGCCCTTCGGGTCGGGCAGCAGCCGGACCACGAACTCACCGGGCAGGCCATCGGCCGCGAGGTAACGCCGGCGGACCCGCCCGTCATAATGAAAGAGCCCGCGCCGCGTCCCGATCAGGACACTCCCGTCCGGCAACGGCGCGAGTGTGTAGACGCGCGGGTCGAGCAGCTGCCCGCCCAGGTCGACCGTCCGAAACCGGTTGCTGTCCTGTTGAACGGCAAGGCCGTTGCGCGTCCCGATCCAGAGTCGGCCGTCTGGGCCCTCCGCCACCGCCTGGACGAATCGATCCGGCAGACCATCGGGCTCCGACAACAGCGCGAACGGACCCGGCACGAGCTGATCGATCCCGAATTCCGTGCCGAACCACACATTCTGCTCCCGGTCGATGATGACCCGGTTGATCTGCTCGGTGGTCAGGCCATTCTTGCGGGTGAGCCAGTCGAAGCGGGAGCCGTCCTTGCGGAGCACCCCGCTCCGCGTCGCGATCCACGTGACACCTTTGTCGTCGACCGCCGCATCCGTGAAGATGACCGACGGCGGAATGACGTCGCCGCCGATGCGCGTGACGGTCGCGTCCGTGCGCAGGTAGAGACCGTTCGCCGTGCCGACGAGCAGGCCCTCCGGCGTGTTGAGCAACAGGCGCACGATCGCCGTGCCGAGCTCCGCGTGGTGGTCACGCACGAAACGTTGACCCTCGAGACGAACGAGGCCCGCTTCCGTTCCCGCCCAGAGCCGGCCGGACGCATCGCGCGTGAGTCGGTTGACGGGCGCAGCGGGCAGGCCGTCGTTGGTATCGAACGCCTGGACCGCGTCGCCGACCAAGCGCGATACGCCGCGCTCGGTCGCGATCCAGACGGCGCCACCCGGTTCCGGCAACAAATGGCGCACCTCCGCACCGGGCCGACCCGGCGTCACGCTGAAACACCTGAACGCCGCGTCCTCACGAATGCAGACGCCGCCGCCAATCGTGCCGATCAGAAGACGGCCCCGGTCGTCATGCGTCAGCTCGGTGATCGAATTGGAGCTGAGGCCATCGGCCTTCGTATAGGTTCGGAACTCGGATCCGTCGTAACGGGTCAGACCGCCGTACGATCCGATCCAGATGTAGCCATGCGCGTCCTGCCTCAGGGCGAGGACCTGCGTCTGGGGCAGACCCT
>JBFJPA010000267.1:0-6741 GCA_041617355.1 Longimicrobiales bacterium | reverse complement strand
GGCGGCAAGGGTTCGCGGCCTTTGCGCAGCACGTCGCGCACGCCTGCGTGCGCCGGCCAGCGTTCCTCCGCGTCCGGCTCGGCGCCCGCCTGCAGCAGCGCGCGTACGGTGTCGGCGTAGTCGCCCTCCGAATCCGCGAAGTGATCCGCGCCGAAACAGGCCCAGCCGAGGGGAGTCGACTCGTGCTCGCGGTCCTCGATGCGGAAGTCAGCCCCACCTCGAAGCAGCTCTCGAACGACCGGCGCGAAGCCGTTGATGGCGGCGTGGTGCAGCGCGGTCGCGCCGTTTTCGTCCGCGGTATCGCTGGACCAACCCGCGGCGAGGTAGGCGGCAACTGCGGAGACTCGGCCCTCCATGGCGGCCTGCACAATGAGCTGAGTTTCCTCGGATCCGAGGGATTCCCGTAGATCCGGCGTCGCCAGGCGACGCGCCGCATCGACATCGCCCTGGCCGCACGCAGCGAGCAACGCGTCCAGCGCCGACAGCGGTTCCGGCGTCGCGCCGACCGTCTCCAGCAACGAGGCAAGCTCGTCGAAGCCCCCACGTTTCGCGAGGACCCATGCAGTGCGGCCATCGCCGCGGCGGGCGTTCACATCGGCACCATGTTCGATGAGCCGGGTCACGATCTCGGTGTGTTGCCCCCGGCGTACCGCGACGTGCAGTGAGCTCTCCCGCTCTCGACCGCAACGCACGTTCGGATCGGCACCGTGTTCGAGCAGCCAGTCGAAGCCCTTCCGCACGTTTGGCACGCGTGCGACGTCCCAGTAGCGCAGCAGGAAGTAGAGTGGGGTGTTGCCCCACTCGCCGGTGTGATTCAGGTCGACGCCGTAACGCCGCAGCAGCTCGAGCGACTCGACGTGGAAGCGCTCGGCGGCGTGGAACACGGACTCGCCGTCCGTGGGCTCGGCACCGGCCTCGAGCAGCATGCGTGCGATGTGCGGAGCGTTGTTGACGCCCGTGATCGCGTAGAGCGCCGGAACCCCGTGCTGACTGTCGCGCGTGTTGGGGTCCGCGCCGGCATCGAGGAGGACTCGGGCCGTGGCCGCCAGGTCTTCGTCACGCTCGGCGCTCTCGCCGTGAAACGGCGAATAGCAGAGCCAGAGTAAGGCGTCGCCCGGCGACCGGCCGGCCCGCACGTTCACGTTGGCCGGATCCTCTGCAGCGAGGCGTCGTACATCGTCAACTCGGCCGAGCACCGCTGCGATGTGCACGCTGGTCGTCTCGATTCCCGGGTTCGTGTTCAGCACGTTCATGGCCTCGCGGATGTCGCGACTGGCAACAGCGGCGAGAAAGGCGTCTACGGAATCCGCCGCTCCCCGGGAAGCCCGCACATGCGAGCGAAGGGAGGCCCAGCTGCGGAAGCCGTACTCTCGAGCGACGACTCGCTGTGCCTCGGTCAGCTTCAGCGAGTCCCGCGCGCCGAGGACTTCCGCCACGCGCGCACGCGCGGCGGCTTCGCCGTCGAGAAAGGCCCCTCGAAGTGCCTTCGCTTCATGTTTCAAGTGATCGAGATTGGGCCGCGTGGGAAGGCGGCGGGCAGGCATGACGAACCCCCTTTCAGTGGATCGCCCGTCGTCCGCGTTCTCGGGCTGAAAGAAGGTCGCGTCTTTTCACTGCCGCACGGCTCGGGTGGACTGAGTCCTTTCCGCGGACGGCTGCGCCCCGTTGCGCGCGAGAACAGTACGCGGCGCCGCGCGCGAAGGCAACGGTCTCGTTGGCTAGCGACTCAGTCTAGAATGCGGACCCGAACCGCAGATACAGAAGCTCGCGCGTACCCGCCCCGCTCGGCCCCTGGATGGCGGGCGCGATGCCGAGGCGAACGCGTGCATCGAACCAGGAGCCGATGCCGATGTCCGTGACGAGCTCGGCGCCAGCGGACACGAGCGGACTCGACGCCGCATTGGCGCGAGCGCAGGAACGGAAGATCGCGGCCTCGGCGCCGGTGCAACGGGCTCCGCCCACATCGCCGAACAACGACAGCGAGATGCGATCGAAGTAGAAGGGCGTGAGTGGCAGTCGCTGGCCGGGAATGGCGATGGGGAGCCGCAGCTCCGTCGTTGCCGTCCAGGCCTGCGTTCCGCGTCGTACGCCGCGCTCGAACCCACGCACGGGCAGGAACACCGCGCCTTCGCCGAGGTCGTAGCCCAGGATTTCCTCGATGATCCCGTGTGCGCCACCGATGCCGACGGGCGTGGATCCTTCGCCAAACCGACGCAGGGCGCTCGCGCGCACGGCGAGCACCGGCCGCGCGTACCCGCCGAAGGGCAGGCCCTGATACGCGGTGAGCGATCCGTTGACTTCCTCGAAATCGCGCGGGAAGTCGGTGACCTCATCGATCTCGCGCGCGATGCGTCCTCCGACGGCGACCGTCAGGCCATTTTCACGGCTGAACGACAGGTCCTGCGAACGCGCGCTCGACCATGCGGCGCGTCCGATCACGGAAACGAGGTCGTCGTCCGGATCCCGCAGCCGGATGTTGCCGGGTGCGAGGAGCAGTCCGCGGGATTCGCGCTCCCACGTCGCACCGAGTGTCAGCTGCGCGGACGTGCGCCAGCGCCGGATCGGCAGGATCACGAAGGCGCCGAGTGCATCCTCGCGCTCGAGCACGGTCCGGAAGGATGAGTCCGGCAGCATCGCATCGCCGACATCATCGAAGCGCCGCGACGCCTGCACCTGCAGCAGCGGGACGCCGAATCGCGCGCTGGTCCAGCTCAGGCTGCCACTCCAGCGCGCATCCGGCTCGACGAGCAGCCGGAGCTCCCAGTTGTTGCGGCCGACCAGATCTTCGCCGGACGTCTCGAAGCCGAAGAAGTCGCCGGCGCGGCCGCGGTCCTCGTAGATGGGACTCCAGTAGCGCGGCAGCAACGTCGACCACGGGGAGTAAGATCGCACGGGCAGCTGTGCGACCGGACGGCTCAACCCGTTGTTCGCGCCTCCGTCGCCGCCGTTCTCGTTTGCGTGAACCAGCCTCGCCGGCGCGGGGTCGCGCCACGTCGACGGATCGAAGTCGATCCGCGCGATGTGGTAGCCGTCGGCCGCGTACTCCGAATGGACGAGGGTTCGGCCATCGGGCGAGATGTCCGGCATGAACGCGCCAGTCAGCACGTTCGTGATCTGCTTGACCACGGGCCGATCGTTGCTCAGGTCCGCGGCGTACAGGTTCGCGATGCCGGTCCGGTCCGAAGAGTAAACGAGATACCGGCCATCCGGTGACCACGCCGGCGTAGCGGCAATGCCTTCATCGGCTATGTCCATTTGCACGGTGCCGGTGGTGTCGAGCACGGCGATCGAGTAGCGACCGGCGACCCAGCGCGACCATGCCATGCGCGCACCGTCTGGCGCCCAGCGCGGCGTAGCCCAGTGCACGTCATCACGCGCGTCGACAAGGGCGCGCGTCGTACCGTCCGGGTCCACCAGGACGGGCCGGTTCGTGCCGCCCTCGTTCTCGACGGCGGCGATGCGGCCGCTGCGCGAGACATCCGGGTCCTGCAGCCGCGCCTTGCGGCTGATGCGACGTTCGCCCTGCTCGTTCACGATCCAGAGGTCCTGCCAGATTCGGTACGGACCGTCGAACTCGAACTGCGACAGAACGACGCCCGAGCCATCGGGTAGCCATGCGAGCGTACCGGTGCCGTTCCGCC
Source organism: Longimicrobiales bacterium (assembly GCA_041617355.1). GTDB lineage: Bacteria > Gemmatimonadota > Gemmatimonadetes > Longimicrobiales > RSA9 > JBFJPA01. The sequence goes on along the minus strand of JBFJPA010000267.1, from coordinate 3,100 downwards.
GCCACGTGTGCAGCCGTTCGCCGCTTTCGAGCGCGAGGATGCGCGTCGCGTTGTCGGTGCGCCCATCGTCGGCGGTATAGGCGAGGCGCGTGCCATCTGGTGAGATGCGCGGGTAGAGCGCGATACGGCCGTGTTCGGTGATGCGGCTCGACTCGGTCAGGCGCGCCTGGCGCAGCGAGTCGGCCAGGGCCGTGTAGTGCATGCCAACGTGCTCGCGCCACTCACGGAACGCGGTGCCGAAGCTTCGGCCGATCGTGCGCTGGCCGACGCTGCCGAAGAGCAGGAAGGGTGGCAGCAACGCGCTGGTCGTCTTCTGCACCATGCGCGCCGTGGTCCCCTCACCGTACCGCCGTTCGAGGTCTTCGAGGAACAAGGAACCGTAGATGTAGATGCGATTGCCGCCCGGCCAGAGCGGCGAGCCCCCCACGACGCGCTCATACGGATCGAAGCGGCCGGCCAGCGACGCGGTTCGCACCACCATGTCGTGCCAGCTGCCGTGGATGCGGCCGTAGCCCGTGTAATCCGACTCGACGCGCACGGCGAGACCTTCCGTGCTCCAGCCGGGCGTGTCGCGCACGGGGAACGCGGGCCAGGTCATGGGCACGCGCCCGAACACGGCGCGGATGAGACGGCCGACGCCGCCCGTCGCATCGAGGTGGAAGATGTGCGCGAGCTCGTGTGACAGTACCAGATCGATCCAGTTGTCGAACCAGCTGAGCGTGCGTTCGCCAACGGGCGGCTGCGCGTACAGCACGACGCGGTTCGACGGGTGGGTACGCGCGAATCCGTTGCTGAAATCGACGTGATCCGTGATCAGCACATCGACGCGGCCCTTTGGCGGCCGGGTGAGCGTGGCCAAACGGGCCCACGCGGATTCGCCGGCGACGGCCGCGTACTGAGCGAGCGACTCGAGGCCGGGCGCGAACGTGATACGCAGATTCTCCGTGTCGAGGGTCTGCCAGCGCAGATTCGGCGGGGGCGGCTGCGCGCCGAGCGGCCGGCTGGGCAGCAGCACGCCGATGAGGACGGCAATGACGATCACGGCGCTTCTCATTCCCGTGCCTCCCGCTCCGGGCTTCGCGCGGTCCCCGGCCCCGTCGCCGGCATCCGCATGGCTGCGGCTCGCTCGCGCAAAAACGCCTCGAGCGCACGCAGGTGTGCCTGTGCGATCCGTTCCTGGACGATCGGATCGCGCAGCGCCGCCTCGTGCCGCGGCAGCATCATGAACAACGTCTCGCTCAAGATGGACGGCATCCAGGTCGGCCGCGCCAGCGCGAGGTCGGCGCGTCCGATGCCAATGTCCCGCGTCCCCAGCGCAGCCAGCAGCTCGCGTTGGACGTGGCGCGCGAGGTCGAGCGAGTGGGGTTGGTAGTAGTATACGCTCGTCCCCGCGTTCTCGTTCGGATTCACGCCGTCCGGAAACGCGTTGTTGTGCAGCGACACGAGCACGTGGGCCCCCGAGTCCGCCGCCATTCGAGGCCGCAGTCCGAGGTCGACGGGACCCGGTCCGGTTCGCGTCATTAACACGCGGGCGCCCGCCGCCTCGAGCAGCGGCTGGAGCCGCCGGGCCAGTGCGAGGTTCGCCTCCGCCTCGGTCAGTCGCGTCGGCCCGGTCGAGCCGGCTGGCGGGTGTCCCGCGTCGACCGCGATGAGCAGAGCCGCAAGCGGACGTGCCGGATCGATGGTCGGCGGACGCCGGATCCGCAACACCAGCGCATCACTCGCGTCGTAGCGTACATCGTATCCCCAGACCGGCGTGCTCAGCTCGATGGTGACACGGTATACGCCATCCTGCGGCTGGCTCCACATCGCGCGCTGGATGAGCGGATCGAGCGATCCGTACTGGAAGAAGTTCGTCTCGCTGGTCGCACCGTACACATCGAGCACGAGCGTTCGGCCATCGCCATCGACGGCGTAGGGCAGTCGCGTTCCGAGCGGCAGACGCAGGTCGACATGATCGCTGGAGGCGATGAATCGTGCGCCGGCGACGACGGCCCGCGGCACCGGCGACCCGATCGCCTCGAGGCGAACGTCGGCTTTCGGGATCCACGCGGCGAGGTCGCGGCTCAGGCGAGCGCGCAGGAAGCCGCCCGCCTCTCCGTCCACGGCGAAACGCGTCCCCGGCGGAAAGAACCAGTGGAACGGGCCGGCGGTGGAGGGCCGGCCTCGCACGGTCCAATCCGAGGGCGCGTCGGCCGGCGGTGTTGCGACGGCCACGCGGGGCACGCCGGCTTCGATCGCGGCGAGGTTCAGGCGGAGCGGCAGCCGAGCGGTGTCGGCCCCGACCACGAGCTCGAGCACGGCTTCACCCGCCGTTGCGCTCCCCTCACGCAAACGAGGTTGCGCGACGCCGGAATCGGTCGACACGAGGGATCGCGCCGCGACGCTGGCCCGGTAACGTGAGACTCGCGACGCCGCCCGCCCTTGCTCCGCCGCGTCCGTGCGGAAGTTCTGTGCATCGGTCGTCGGACCCGTGGCTACGGGCTCTTCGTGCAACATCGCCGCGCGGCCGTCCGGCAGCCGGAGTGTGGCCAGGCCGCCGGCCGTGCCCCGGAATCCGACCTCGAAGGCCTCGCCGGCCGGCAGTGCCAGCGCGCCGGTCGGATACGCGGATGATGCCACGATGTGTGCACCGCTGTCCGGCACGCTCAACGGCGCCGGCAGCCGCACCGTGTGCTCCAGCGTCGCCACTTCGTCGTCCCTCGATACGTCGATGCGGTAGACGCCGTCATCCGGCACGGGCAGGAACGCGAGGAAGGCGCCGTTCGGCGCGACGGCGACCGTTTCGCCGTTGATGCGCAGCGTGGCACGGCCGGAACCGACGGAGCCGAAGACGAAGTTCGAATCCCGCACCGCGATCGCACCACCCGCCGGCGGATACACGATGTCGACGCGCAGCGCCCCATCCCGGGCCGGAATGTCCGGCAGTGAGAACGGTACCGGCTCGGCAGGAACCGCTGGCCCGGGACCCGACGACGCACACGCACCAAGGCAAAACGCGACGACGCCGAGGTAACCAGCCCCAGCCCCAGCCCCAGCCCCAAATTCAGGCATCCTCTTCCACCTTCAAGCCATCCGCTTCGAGCGTCGCGATCAGCTC
>JBFJPA010000266.1:0-6744 GCA_041617355.1 Longimicrobiales bacterium | reverse complement strand
GGCCATGCGAAGGAAGCCTTCGCCGCCGGCGCCCAGCGCCGCACCCGGCAGGACGACCAGCCCCTCTTCTAACAACGCGCGACGCGCGAGCGGTTCCGACGCGTGTCCGGCCGGCACGGCCAGCCACACGTACATGGCCGCTTTCGGCGACTCCACCGTCAGGCCGTTCGCTCGCAACGCACCCACCAGAGCGTCACGACGCTGCTGAAATGCGGCGACGTTACCCGGCACCCAGTCCTCGGCCGTGTCCAGGGCGGCCTTCGCGGCCGCCTGCACCGCAAGGAACTGGCCGGTGTCCACAAACGCCTTCACCTTCGCGAGTGCAGCCATCGCGTCCGCGCTGCCTGCGGCCCACCCCATTCGCCACCCCGTCATGTTGAACGTCTTCGAGAATGAGTGGAACTCGATGGCGACGTCCAGCGCACCGTCCACCTCGAAGATGCTCGGCGGCCGGTAGCCGTCGAAGCCGATTTCCGCGTACGCGTTGTCGAACACGAGCAGCACACCGTGCTCGCGGCAGAAATGCACGGCTTGCTCGAGGTATGCGAACGGTGCGATCGCGGCGGTGGGGTTGTTCGGATAATTCAGATACAGGACGCGGGCACGAGTCACGACGTCGCGCGGCAGCGCCTCCAGATCGATGAGGAATCCATTCTCCGGCCGAAGCGCGACCTTGTACGCCTCTCCGCCGGCCAGGAGCGTGCCGCCGGCGTACGGCTGATAGCCCGGATCCGGCATGATGGTGACATCACCCGGGCCGACGTAGCAGAAGGCGACGTGCGCGATCGCTTCCTTCGATCCGATAATGGGCAGAATCTCGCGGTACGGATCGAGCGACACGCCGAAACGCCGCTGCATGTATGCGGCAACGCTCTCCCGGAACGCGGGCAGGCCGAGCTGGAACGCGTACCGACTCATGGCCGGGTTGCGCGCGGCTTCGACGAGCGCCTCGACGGCGGCCGGCGGCGGTGCGAGGTCTGCATCGCCGGCGCCGAGGTCGATCACGTCGACACCCCGCGCCGCCAGCTCCCGTTTGATCTGTGGCACGTCCGCGAGCGGGTACGCCGGGAACGTGCGCATCCGGTCCGCCAGGCGCGGCCGGCGCACCTCGGGCGGGGCACTGGCTCCGCTCGTCATCGTGTTCGTCTCCTCATGCGTTCGGGTCGTTGACGACGGGATTACAGACACGCGTGAGACCTTCCACCCCGCATTCCACCCTGTCTCCAGGGCGCAGCGGGCCCACGCCGGATGGCGTGCCCGTCGCGATCAGGTCTCCGGGCTCGAGGGTCATCACGCGCGAAATGTATGCGATCAGGGTCGGCACGCCGAACACCATGTCGGCGCCCCTGCCCCGTTGCCGCTCTTCGTCGCCCACCCGGCAATAGACCTCCAGCTCGCGCCAGTCCACTCCGTCAGCGGCGATGACGGGCCCGACCGGGCAGAACGTGTCGTACCCTTTGGCTCGTGTGAATTGCACATCGCTGCGTTGCAGATCGCGCGCCGTGACGTCATTCAACGGCGCGAAGCCGCGGATCACGGCGTGGGCTTCGGCTTCCGACACGTGGCGGCAGCGGCGGCCGATGACCAATGCGATCTCGGCTTCGTGCTCGACCCGCGCCGAGTCCGACGGCAACGCGATGGCGTCACCATCGGCGATGATCGACGACGGCGGCTTCAAGAAGAGAAGCGGTCGCTCCGGCACCGCGTTGCCCAGTTCGCGGGCGTGCTCGGCATAGTTGCGGCCTACACAAACGATCTTGCTCGGTCGCGGATCGATCATGAGTCTCCGTGATAGAAGGCCCGCAAACGCTCGCGCAGCGCCGGCCACGGTTCGGCATGAACCGGCGCGGGCGGCAGTGTTTCGAGGATCCGCCGGCCATACCCGCGCTCGCGAATCCGTCGATCCAGCAGAACGACGGCGCCGCGATCGGCACGCGTCCGAATCAGCCGGCCGAATCCCTGCTTCAATCGCAACGCGGCGTGTGGCAGCATGTAGTCGGTGAACCCGTTGCCGCCGTCGCGCTCGATCGCCTCGATGCGAGCGGCCGTGAGAGGCTCCGTCGGCACTTTGAAGGGCAGCTTCGTCAGAATGAGGCCGCGCAGCGGATCGCCCGGCACGTCCACGCCTTCCCAGAACGAGGACACGCCGAGCAGGATTCCGTTGCCGGCATCGCGAAACCGCTCGAGCAACCGCCAGCGCGGCGCATCTCCTTGCGTGAAGAGTCGCCAACGGCCTTCGACACCGCGTTGCCGCAGCACGTTCGCAGTCGCGCGCAACGCGCGGTGGGACGTAAACAGCACGAACAGTCCGCCATCGCTGATGCGGGCGAAGTCCTCCGTGATCGCAGCCACGATCTCGTCGAAGCGGCGTTCATCGCCGCGCGGCGCGGGCAAGCCCGTCGGCAGCGCCAGCAGCGCCTGCTCCTCAAAATCGAATGGCGACGCGTGCATCGACTCGCGGATGCGCAATCCGGATCCGAGGCCGAGCCGTCCGCGCACGAAGGAAAAGCCGTCGTGCGTCGCGAGCGTGGCCGACGTCAGCACCGCGGTCGCGACACGTTCGAAGAAACTCTCCCGCAAGGCCGCGGCCAGATCGACCGGCGCCGCGCACGCGGCCACGCGACCCTCGGGAGCTCCGCCCCTGCGTTCCAGCCAACGCACGAGCGGAAACGCATCCTTCGAAGGTTGCAGCACGGTGCGCAGCGCACCGAGCGACTCGCGGATGCGCGCCTCGGCGCCCTGCAGCTCGATCAGCTCGCCCGCCAGCCTGTCGGCCCAGCCGCGGTCGAGCAGGATGCGCTCGCGCAGTCGGCCGACGCCGTGCGCGACCTCGCGCAGGGGAATGAGCACCGCTTCCACGGCCGCCGCACTGGCATCCTGCCAGGCCGCCCCATCCGCGAACCCCTCCTCCAGTCGGACCACTCCATCGCCGGCCATGGCGACGAGGGATTCCAGCATCGAGAACAACGCGCCCGTTCGTTCGCGCGCGTCTTCGACCTTTCGGCGCAGGCGCGTGCTCTCGGCCAGCGCATCCTGCAGCAGCAGGTCCGGTGCATCCTCCGCCCGCAACCTTGCCTCCACGGCGGCCAGCACGCCGCGCCCGCGACGATCCAGCCGGCCCAGCGGTCGGAGCAGTCCCCGCCGCGTGACCTGTGCGCCGAGGTGTGATGTCGCCGCGTCTTCGAGGTTGTGGGCCTCGTCGAGAATCACGCGTCGGTACGGCGGGAGCACGGCACCCGCCGTGTAGTTGTCCTGAGCGCGGCGCACGGCCAGGTCGCTGAACAGCAAATGGTGGTTGACGACGAGGATGTCCGCACTCGCCGCGTCACGGCGGGCGCGCTGGTAGAAACACGCTTCGAAGTGCGGACACCGTGCCCGCAGGCACGCGTCCGAGTCACTCACCACTTCATCCCAGGTTTCCGGCGACGGCTGGAACGGCAGGTCTTGAAGGGAGCCTTCGCGCGTCGTCTCGAGCCACTCGCCGAGCGCATTCAGCTCCGCCTGCTGGGCCCCGTCCTCGAGCAACACCGGCGCGGTCATGAGCGCCAGGCGAGCGCGCCGGATCGACACGTAATTGTGCCGACCCTTGACCAACGCGAAACGGAAGGGGATTCCCAAGGCCCGACGCAGGAACGGCAAGTCCTTCAGGATCAGCTGCTCCTGCAGATTGATCGTGTTGGTGGAAACGACCGTACGCTCGCGGTTGCGCGACGCCCACAGCACCGCGGGGATCAGGTACGCGATCGACTTGCCGATTCCCGTCCCTGCCTCGGCGATGCGGATCCCGCCCTCGTTATAGGCGAGTGCGATCTCGTGCGCGAAGTCGCGCTGGCCAGGCCGGTCTTCGTAAGCGGGGTGCGCCCGCGCGATCGGACCGTCGGGCGCGAGACTCGACTCCAGCTCCTCCGGATCGATGGGCTCCAACGCCGTGTCGGCCGGCGGCTGAACGACGACATAGAGGCGGGATGCCGTCGAATCGATGATGCCGAAACCGAGTCCGTTCGCGTAGAGCTCCGCCGCCACGGCGAGGTCGGCGTCGGAAGGAGTCAGGTCGCCGGACGGGTGGTTGTGCAGCACGATGCCGCCGGGCTCGGCGCCGCGGACGGCCACGAGCACGGCACGCGCATGACCGCGGGCAACCCCACGAGGCGAGTGCACCACGCCGGCGTCATCGACGTCAGCCAGGAAGCAGACTTCGTTGCCCTCGGCGCGACGGATTTCATCGCGCAGGACCGCGACGGCATCCGGGTGCAGCTCGAGGGTGCGCGCCGCCGCGGTCGTCACCACAGGAGTCGGCGTCTGCCGCTCAATCCGTCTTCAGCGTCTTCTTCTTCGCGGCCGGGAAGAGGACGTTGTTGAGGATCAATCGGTAGCCGGGCGAGTTCGGATGCTTGGACAGGTCGGTCGGGGCATCGCCGATCTGGTGCTGCGGGTCTTCGGGATCGTGGCCTCCGTAGAATGTCCAGGTCCCTTCGCCGAAATTGCCGTGAACGTATTTCGTCCAGCCGGCACCTTCTTCCTCCGCCAGCACGATGACGGATGGCTTCAGGCGATCCCTCCGGAAGCTGGTCGTGAGGCCGTAGAAATCGCCAATGACGTTCTCGTGATTCTGCACCAGCATCGACGGCACGGGATCGAACTTCGGGCTGAAGTCAAAGAGCGTGAAGGCTCCGAGCGGCTGACGCCACGGCGTGTTGACCTGGTGTCCATCGATGTCGCTGAATGCGTTGACTCCGGGATTCGTCTGGACTTCCGCGCCGCGGAACGCCGGAGTCCGGTCCCACCGCATCTTCGCGGTCGCATCCGGGTCGATGCCAGTGCCATCGCTGAACGCCGCGGCGATGTCGACGGACGCGGCAGCCAGCGCGAGCTCGATCGTCTCCGTGGCCGTGCACATGGCGAACAGAAAGCCGCCTTCCGCCACGTATTTCCGGATTTCCTCCGAAACGGCCTTCTTCAGCGCGGGCACGTTCGCGAAACCATGCTCACGCGCCACGGCCTGGTTCATTCGCACAGCTTCCTGCAGCCAGGCAGCACCGGCGTGGCTGATGTAGAACTTCGAGTATTGGCCCGTGAAATCTTCGTGGTGCAGGTGCAGCCACTCGTAATCGCCCAGTCGTCCCTGGACCACCTCGGGGTCCCAGATCTTCGTGTACGGAATCTGCGCGTACTCGAGCGCCAGCGTCACGGCGTCGTCCCAGGGATTGGCATTGGTCGGCGTGTAGACGGCGATCTTGGGCGCCTTCTCGAGGACGATCGACTCCATGTTCGAGTCTTCGATGATGGCGCGAATGTCCGCGACCTGGATGGCGGCGAGTGGCTCGGCGCTGACACCGCGCAGCGCGGCTTCCCGGCGTACGTCCGCGTCATCCGGCAACAGAAAGGAGCCCGACCGGTAGTTGAGCAGCCACTCAGCGGTCCGTCCGTTCTCGAGCACCCAGTACGTCAGTCCGTAGGCGCGCAGGTGATTGCCCTGGTCCCGATCCATCGGCACGAGCAGGAACTGGGCATGCGCCGACGAAGCCGACAGGGCGAGCGCGAGAATCGCGACGATGAAACGGTGCATCGGCAAAGGTCCTTCCGTCGCCATCAGCGTGTCGCGCCGGCCGGCACGAGCCGTTCGAGCTCGCGCCTCGCCTGCGGGACGAGGGCGCTGCGAGGATAGTCCACGATCAGTCGGGCCAGCAAGATCCGCGCTTCCTCCTGCGACGCGGCCGGCTCGATGGGCAGGCCCCGGGCAAGGGTAAGCAGGGCCGCAGGTGCCTCCGGACTGTGCGGGTGCTCCTCGACGATGACGCGAAGGAGCGCGCTCGCGTCCGCCGGTAACTCCGCCGCCCCGGCCACGTCCGCCGCGAAGTCGAGGATGGCCGCCCGCTCGTTGTCGGGCAGCGACCGGCTGGCGACCTCGACGCGATCGAATCCCTGCGGGTCCGGCGGGTCGAAACCCGCCAGCGACGCCACGAGCTCACCCCCGCGCGGCGAGATCCGCAGCAGCAGGGACGCCAGGTCGATGGTTCGCGTGGCCAGCGGCCCGTGCAGGCCACGTACGGCAAGCAGCAGCAGGCTTCGGGCCCGGTCGATCTCGCCCTGGCGCAGCGCGATCAGACCGCGCACCCGCGTTGCGTACGAGCCGGTCTGGCCTTCCATGAGCACAGTCGCCCGCTGGATCTTGCCCGCGCGCAGGTACGCCAACGCCAGCTCCGCGCTGGCCTCGTCGAGCTCACGCGCCTGCGGGTATTCCGCGGACAGCGTCGTCAGCGCCTGCTCGGCGTTGCGTGTATCGCCGTTGCGGGCGGCTAGCGTGACGCGCATGGAGAGGGCTGCACGCCGCTCGGGCGAGCCGCGATCGAACGCACGTTCCATGCGGCGGAAGACCTCCTCCGCGACCGCCGTGTCGCCGACGAGCAGGGCCAGATCCGCGATCCGGCTGCGCACGGCCCAGAGCGCACCATGCTCGCGCGGCGGGCTCGTGGCCTCCAGTCCCCGGTAGGCCCAGTACGCCGCCGTCGCCACGTCCGCGCCATCTGCCCGGCGCGCAAATTCGACGAGGAACGACGTGCGTACTTCGGGCGCCAGCAGTCCCAGCAGTCGCCCGGCAATCGCCACGGCCGTTTCGCCGAGGCCGGCATCGACAGCGAGCATGGCCGCGGCGCGCGTCCGAGACGGCGTCGGCGCGGCGGTCTCGAGGGCGTCGACCAGGCCGGGCAACACGTGCGCACCGCCATCGGGCAGTAGTCGCAAGCG
>JBFJPA010000265.1:0-6785 GCA_041617355.1 Longimicrobiales bacterium | reverse complement strand
GCCGCCGCCGCCGCCCCGGCCGCCCCGGGCTCGCCGGGCCGTATCGGCCGCGGATGCCGTGAACGACCGGATCACGCTGCCCTGCGCGTCCAGCACCTCGAGCGTCACGGTCTGCGCCGGTCGCGCGAGGTGGTAGTAGAACGTGGCGCCGCGATCCACGCCGCGCTCGGCGAAGCTCGGCTCGAACAGGTGGAAATCCGACGACAGGATCGCCGGCGTCATCTGACGCAGCGGCGCGATGTCGGACATCACCCAGAACGACCGGCCGTGTGTGGCGATGGCGAGATCCTTGTCGGCCACGGCCAGGTCGGAGACCTGCACGGACGGCAGGTTGCGCGACAGCGAATGCCAGGTGCCGCCGTCATCGAAGGAGACCCACACGCCCTTCTGCGTGCCGAGATAGAGCAGGCCATCGCGCCGATTGTCGGCGCGGACGGAGAGTGCGAAATCGCCGTCCGGAATGCCCGCCATGATCGGCGTCCAGGTGCGGCCCCAGTCCCGCGAACGGTAGACGTACGGCTTGTAGTCGCCGAGCAGCATGCGGTGGCCGGCCACGTAGACGACGCCGGGCGTCACCGGCGATTCCGCGACCGTGAAGATCTTCGTGAACTCGGGACTCATAGGCGGCGTGATGTTGGTCCAGTTGACGCCGCCATCGCGCGAGAGGTGCACGAGGCCATCATCGGTACCGGCCCAGAGGACGCGGCCGTCGTGGTGCGAGGGTTCGAGTGAGAAGACAGAGGGATACGTCTCCACGCCGGTCTGGTCGCGCGTGATCGGGCCGCCTGATGCTTCCATGGTCGTCGGCTCGGCGCGCGTGAGGTCACCACTGATCCGCTCCCAGCTGTGTCCTTCGTTCGTCGTCCGCCAGATGTGCTGCGACGTCGAGTAGAGCACCTTCGGGCCAACACGCGAGAAGACGATCGGGAACGTCCACTGCACGCGCTCCTTCAGGTCGGACGCCGAGATGCCCATCGGGTTGTCCGGCCAGACGTTCACGGGCCTCGTCTGACCCGTGCGCCAGTCGAAACGGTCGAGCGCGCCGCCGTAGCAGCCGGAATAGAAGATGTTGGTGTCTTCCGGATCGTTCGCGACGTAGCCGCTCTCGCAGCCGCCGACGGCGTAGTACCAGCCGTGATTCGGCCCGCGCGCGGACATGTGGTCCCAGCCCTTCGACGGCACGCACACCGTACTGTTGTCCTGCTGGCCACCACACAGGTGATACGGTGTGTGGTTGGTCACGGCGAGGCGGTAGATCTGCGCCGTCGCGAAGTCCTGCTCGGTCCACGTGTCGCCGCCATTGAAGCTGACGTTGCCGCCGCCGTCATTGGCGTTCACCATGCGCTGGTTGTTGGTCGGCGCGATCCACAGGTCGTGGTTGTCGCCGTGCGGCACGCGCAAGGTCGTGGGGAACGTCTTGCCGGCATCGTCGGAACGATAGAAGCCGGTGTTCAGGACGTAGACGCGATCGCGCACCCTGGTGTCCGCGAAGATGCGGGTGTAGTAGAAGGCGCGCTGGCGCAGGTTGCGCTCCTCGTTCGTGCGTGTCCAGGTCGCGCCGCCGTCGTCGCTCAGGAACACGCCGCCGGAGTCTGCCTCGACGATGGCCCAGACCCGATTCGCATCCACGGGTGAGACGCTCACGCCGATCTTGCCGATGACCTGACTCGCCGGCGGCAGGCCCGGATTGCGTGTCAGCTCCGTCCACGTCGTGCCGCCGTCCGTCGACTTGAAGAGGCCGCTGCCCGGTCCGCCGCTGGACATGCCCCACGGCTTACGCCACGCCTCCCACAGCGCGGCATAAATGACATTCGGATTCGTGACATCGATCGAAATGTCGACGGCGGCCGTCTTGTCGTCCCGGTACAGCACTTTCTGCCAGGTCGCGCCGCCGTCGGTCGTGCGGTACACGCCGCGCTCGGGGTTCGGCGCGCCGAAATGGCCGAAGGCGCCGGCGAACGCGATGTCGCAGTTGGTCGGATGCACACGCACGCGCGAGAACGTGCGTGCGTTCCGCAGCCCGATGTGTGTCCACGTCTGTCCGCCGTCCGTCGTCTTGTAGAGGCCGTCGCCGGGCTGGATGTTGCCACGCAGCTGGGTCTCGCCCGTGCCGATGTAGACGATGTCCGGATTCGTTTCGCAGACGCCGATCGAGCCGACGGATTCGGACGTGATCTTGCCGTCGGTCACGGGCGTCCAGGTGTTGCCGCCGTCCGTCGTCTTCCAGAGTCCGCCGCCCGTGGCGCCGAACCAGTACTCCATCGGCCGCGCATCACTGCCGGCGACGGCGACGGAGCGGCCGCCGCGTTCCGGTCCGATGTTCGTCCACTCGAGCGCCGCAAAACGGGAATCGGCCGCGGGCGTGGCCTGCGGACGGGCCTGTGCCGAGACCAGCGACGGCGCCGTGATCGCGAGCAGTGCGACGAGGCGGGCCACGTTGGCTTTGAATCCTGGGATCGGTGCGTCCATGGATGAGACCTCCGGGGTATGTCGAAGCGGCACGCAAACACGGCCCCGATCGAGGGACCAGCGCGTCGTCCGGCGGATTTCGGTTGTGGGGATCCGAGCGCGTCCAGCCCCGACACTAGGCGGGGGCCGCGATGACTGTCAAGCCGGCCCATCAGGCGAGTTAACCACCGGGAGGGGATCTTTTTCGACCACGGAGATCACGGAGGGGGCAGTGCGGAGTCAGACCGCAAACGACCCGAAGAAAAGACAAGGCCGATGCGGCCGCGCGACCCGGAATCACGCATCAAGTGAATGAATCCGCGGTGCTGCGTCCCCGCCCTTGACCACCTCTTTAATCTCTGTGCGCTCTGTGGTTGGTGATTTGTTATCCGTTCTCCCGATCTCCGCGGTTCAGCGATGAACGACCGGCGAGCCACGATCTCGGCCTTCGGCTACGATCCGACGGACGCAAGCATGGTGGTCATCGAGCGGACGGTGTCGTGGCGCATGACGCGCGCGATTCTGGCAGTGCTCGTCGGCATCGGCGCGGCGCCGATCGTGTTCTTCGTGCCGCCGCATGTCCCCTGGGTGCTTGCGTCGGTCGGCCTAGGTCTCGGCGTCTCCTACCGATTCGTGAGGGAGACGTGCACGCTCGTGTCGCTGTCCGGCAGCTGTCCGAAGTGTGGCGCCGAGGTGCGGGTGTCGCGTCCGGTTGCCCTGCGCGTGCCGCATGCGCTGAGCTGCACGGGCTGCAGCCAGGGGCTGCTGGTCGTCGTCGAAGGAGCCGAGCCCTGACACGTGTCAGGAACGGGCCTTCCGGCCGAGCCAGTCGGAACGCAGACGCAGCATCTCGTCCGTGACGCTTCGACCGTCTTGCTCGAACGGCACGATTTCGAGACGCGGCTCTTCCATGAGCGGCACCCGCGCATTGCGACGCTGTCCGCGGTGTTCGAACTCGAGCGTGACTTCATCGCCGGGGCCACGGGCGGCGAGCAACTGCTGCAGGTCGGCGGTCGAGCGGATGGGCGCGCCTTCGAGCGAGAGCAACACGTCGCCGCGGTCGAGGCCCGCTTCATACGCGGGTGTTCCCCAGGGGGTGGAGCCGGCCACGATGACGCGCCCGTCCCGGGCCTGCCACGGCACGAAGCCGAGTGACGCGACGCCCGGTGCGGCTTTGCGAAGTAGCAGGCCCATGCGCGCCAGCAGCGCTTCGTAATCGGGCACTTCGCGTCCGTGAACGAAACGCTCGAAGAAGTCGTTGGCGAAGTCGGCATCGCCACTGACGGACGCGACGGCCGCGCGCAAGTCGCCGAGCGAATAGGGCCGTGTCGGCGCGTAATCCTGCTGGGCGCGTCCGTGGCTCGCCCAGAGCGACCGCATTACGTCGTCGAGCGATTTGCCCGGGAATCGCGTGCGCAGGGAGAGGTCGAGGCCGACGCCGAGCATCGCGCCCCACGTGTAGTACGAGATGAACGTATTGGCGCGGTTGTTCGGGTCGATGGACACGGCCGCGTCGACGAAGGGTGCTTGCATGCTCATCTCGACGGGACTGAAGTACCGGCGACCGCGGCCGAGGATGACGGCGTTGAGGCCGCCGGCGAGGCCTTCGAAATACTGGCGATCGTCGCTGAGGCCCGCGCGGCGTATGAAGAGGTCGTCGTAATAGCTGGTGAATCCTTCGGCGAACCAGAGTGCGCCGGACATATTGGCGCGCTCGAAGTCGAAGGGCTCGAGATCGGCGGGGCGCAGGCGCTCGACGTTCCAGGCGTGGAAGAACTCATGCGACAGCGTGCCGAGCAGGGCGCGTGCATTCTGCTCGAGCGAGGCGGTGCTGGTCAGAATGGTGGAGTTGCGGTGCTCCATGCCATCGCCCGCGGCCCACGGCAGGTAGCACGCGATGAAGGTGTAGGTGCCGAAATCGAACTCCGGCGGCTCGCCCCACATCGCGATCTGTTCGGCCACGACCTGCCGCGCCATCTCGGCATAGGCATCCGCGTCCGCAGCGCTGCCGGTGTGGTGCAGGGCGAGACGGATCGTGTAGCTCCTGCCCGCGTGCGTGACCGGCCAGTTGCGCAACGTGAAGTCGCTGAGCTCGGTCGGGCTGTCCAGGAAGTATTGGAGGTGCGGCGCCCGGAACACGTACGCGTCATCGGTCGGCTGCAGCTGCGTCGCGACGTTCCAGCCCGAGCCTTCCGGGACATGGAACGCGATGCGGATCGGGTGTCGCTCCGTGCCCCGCGCCCACGCGAACGTGGCCGGCATGTTGAGGTGCGCGTGCGTGGCATCGATGCCCGTGTACGTGCCGTCGGCGCGGTCGCCGTAGAGCGTGTACGAGAAACGGACCGAGCCCGTGTGCCCGCTGACATCCCAGCCGTACGGGTCCCGCTGCGAAACCGGCAGCGGATTGCCACTGCCGTCCTCGGCCCGAACCGAATAGACGTTCTTCGCGAATTCGTGGAGCGCGTACCGCCCCGGTGAAGACCGGCTCATGCGTACGGCAAGCGGGCCAGCCGGCAGGCCGGTCCAGGTGACCGTGATCTCGGCTTCCCGGTGGGCCGCGTTCGGGAAAGCGATGTCGTAGCGGACCTCCTGGGCCTGTGCGCCACTGGCCAGAAGGAGGGCGAGTGCGACGAATGCGGTTCGGGTCATGGCGCGTGACACGCTCCGGGATGGCGGTTGGCCGGCCTGGCTGGGGCCGCCGCAAGATGTCGGACTGGCCAGGCCTCCGGCAAACGGGGTGGGAACGGCTACCGTGGCCGTATATCTTCAGGGTCAAAGGTGACCCTGCGTCGGACAAGGACTCATGCGAGCAACCCACGCGCTTTTGCCCGTTCTGCTTTTCGGTGGCTGCCTCCCCTTTCTGGGCGGCGAGCGTGGGCGTGCGTCGACGACCGTTCGCGGCGAACCCGATGCCGTGATCCCCGCCGTCGTCCGCGCCTTCGACCTGTACGACCTGCACGTTCGCGAGCAGTCCGCGACGCGGGTGGCGAGTGTGGTGCGGCTGAATGGCTTCTGGCAGGGCGTCCCGATCGAGGACCGGATCGAATGCGGCCGGAACGGGGATTACCCGCTGGCCGCGCACTCCGTCGACCTCGAGGTGACGGCACACGTCTCGCGCCAGATGGCCACGCCGCAGCCCATGGACCCGGCGCCCACGCGCAGTCGCGTCGTCCTGACTTCGGGAGGACATCTCGTGCCCGGGAATGGCGTACCTTGCCAGCTCCGGCCCGACTTCGCCGAAGAGATCCTCAACACGCTGGCCGGCCTGACGGGACGCGGTGCCGTCGCCGCGCAAACGGAATACCGGAGGTAGCCGTGGATCCCGCACTTCTGATCCCCATCATCGCGCTGATGATTCCACTGACGATCGTGACGGGCCGGTTCGTCATCCAACCGATCGTCAATGCGCTGGGCAAGCTGGCGGACAAGCAGCCGACGAGCGGGGAGCTGGCGAACATGGCCGGCCGGCTCGCCGCGACGGAGGAGCGGCTGGAGAACATCGAGCGCGTGCTCTACCGGCTCGAAGAGGCCCAGAGCTTCCACCGCGAGTTGCGCGCTCCGTCCCGCCCGCCCGAGCGCACCGAGGGATGATCGCTGCGACAAAGCCGCTTGTGTCATGACGGGACCGCGACGACATTTCGCTGCTTCGCGGCGGGGCGGTGCTTGAGCAGATTGCAGCAAGGAGACGGTCTTCCCGAATGAGAGCTTGCCTGTGGAGCGCGGCCATCGCGCTCATCGTTTTTGCAGGACCCGCCGACGCACAGGTGCGCGACACGGTGCGCACGGACACGACCGTGTTCCGCATCGGCGAGATCCGGGTCGAATTCGCGCGCCCGGTCGCAACGATCGGCGGCGTGAGCGCCCTCGAAGTTCGGCTCGACTCGCTGCCGCTGCCGGCCGCCCCATCGCTCGAGCAGGTGTTGCGCGAGCTGCCGACCGTACACGTGCGGACGAACTCGCGGGGCGAGGCCGAGATCTCGGTGCGCGGCTCCGAATCCCGGCAGGTCGCGGTCCTCGTGGATGGCGTGCCGCTGACGCTCGGCTGGGATGCGCGGACCGACGTATCGGTCGTGCCCGCGACGGCGCCGCTGGAAATCAGCATCGTGCGCGGTCTCTCGTCGATTCTCTACGGTCCCAACGTGCTCGGCGGCATTGTCGAGATGAGCGTGGGACAGGGCCGGTCGTTCCCGGACCGGTCCTCGCTCTCGGCGAGTGTCGGTCTCGACCATCTGGGCGGCTACGGCGCGTCCGTGACCGGTACGGTTCCGATCGAGACCGAAGGCGGCCGTTGGCTCGTCCGCGCCGGCGCCGGCTTCCGTGACTCGCCGGGCACGCCG
>JBFJPA010000264.1:0-6855 GCA_041617355.1 Longimicrobiales bacterium | reverse complement strand
GTTCGACGGCGGCCCGCACGTCCTCCCGCGTGAGCGGGCCCGGCTGTGGCACCCACTTCGTCAACAGCTGTGCCCGGCCGTCACTTCGTTCTCGGTACGCGCCGGCGATCAGCTCGGACGAGCCGTAATGGTCGGCCATGTCGAAGGTCGTGAAGCCGGCACTCACGTATTCGCCCATCGCGTCGGCCGCCCGTTCGAGGTCGACGACCGCACCGTCGCGTTCCATGTCCGCGATCTGCCAGAGGCCCGTGATGACGCGGGCGATGGAGCTGCCCGGCGCGAGCTCGATGCGGTCGACCGTCGGTTTCGTCATTCGGGCGGCAGCGTGGCGAAGATGGCGTCCACGTCGACCTGCTGGCGCCGCAGCGCACGCACTTCGCGGACGTAGACCACGGTGGCCGCCGCCATCACGGCGAGCCACAGAAACGTCGATCGATAGTACCACGCCTCGACCGGCGCAGTGAGGTCCTTCCGGATGTGCACGACCATGAAGAGGCCGAGCAGAAGAACGCCACAACCCGCGACCACGCGCTGCACCGTCCGCGACGGGATCACACCCACGTCGTTCGCGATGCCCGGATTCCGCGACGGCAACGTCAGGACCGTCACACACATGAGCAGGAAGTTGACGAGCATGGACGTCACCAGGATGTCCACGCCGAGGAAGAAGTCGCCCGCCAGGTGGCTGCCGACGATGCCGACGGAGGCCATGCCACCGCTCAGGACGATGGCGATGTGCGGCGTGTGCCAGACAGCGTGGACCTTCGCGACGACGCGTGGGAAGATGCCGTCCTCCGCCCAGGCGAACATCAGACGGGAGACTGCCAGTAGCATGGCCGGCAGGTCGTTGATCAGCGCAATGGCGGCGCCGGCCACGATCAGCACGGTCCACGTCGGCGACAGCAGATAGCCGAGGATGCCAGGCGCCGTCAGATCCCGCGTCTGCGCCTGCTCCGCCACCCATTGCCACGGCACGGCGTGATAGATCGCGGCCGTGAACAGCATGTAGAACGTGCCGACGACCGCGACGGCGATGCCAATGGCGAGCGGCAGGTTCCGGTTCGGCCGCTTCGCTTCGCCGCCGGCCTGTGCGATCGAGTCGAACCCGATGAAGCTGGAGAACAGGATCGCCGACGCGGCGAGGAACGTGCCGAGCCGGAACGGTGGCGCCTCCGTCGCCGGGATCGCTGCGCCATCACGCAGCAGCACGGCTTGCGCGAAGTCGGCATGGTCGAACGCGAAGCCTGCGACGATGACGACAGCGCCGAGCGCGAACATCAGGAACATGAGCGGCACGAGCGTGCGCTCGTAGAGCTTGAGCCCGCGCAGGTTCACACCGACGAACGTCCACAGGAACGCGAGCGCGAGCGTGACCCGGATGGCGCCGACATCGAGTGCTGTGGCGAGGCCCTCCATGCCCACGGCCTGCGCGACATCACGCAGGAATGGCACGATCACGTAGGACACGACGCCGATCGCAATGGACAGGCCGAACCACTGCGAGAAGCTGGCCACGAAGCCGAGATACGGGTGCAGGCCGCGGCTCGCGTACACGTAGCTGCCGCCGGCCCGCGGCATGGCGGAGGCCAGCACGGCGTAGGCGAGCGCGGCGAGCACGGCGGGCAGCGCGGCGAACAGGTACGCGGGCAGGACGGACGGCCCGATGCCCGGCACGTTCCGCTGGATCATGACCGGAATGACGTTGATCGCGGCACCGAGCATGGAGCAGATCCCGGTGGCGGCGAGGCCGAGCAGGCCGAGCTGGCGGGCGAGCCCGGTCGACTCGCCAGCCGGGCGCGACGGGGCTGTCACCGAGGGGTTCGCCTGCATGGGTCTCCTTGGAGTTCGTGCGCTGCACTCGACCGGGAGGCTGCCTCGTCCGCCCTCGCCGGTCAAGGATCGGACGAATCTGGACGCGCCGGGCCCCCGCCGGATAGAATGACGGCACTCGCCCTCGATACCCGATTGTGTGCCCACGGCCACGCTGCAAGGAGAATCCGATGCGACGGCGCCGCACGCTGGTTCTCGCCGGAACGCTCACCGCCCTCGTCGTTGGCCTCGGGGTCGGCCAGGCCGCGCTCCAGGCGTCCGTAGACCGGCAGGTCCAGGCGCCGCTGTTCGAGGTGGACCCGCTCTGGCCCAAACCACTGCCCAATCACTGGGTGCTCGGCTCGGCCATCGGCGTGGGGGTGGACTCGCGGGATCACGTCTACATCGTGCACCGCGGTCTATCGACGTTGAACGAGCGGACCGAGGCCGGCGCCGCGACGAGCCCGCCGACCGGCGAGTGCTGCCTGCCCGCACCACCCGTGCTCGAGTTCGATCCGGAAGGCAACCTCGTCAATTCGTGGGGCGGGCCGGGCGAGGGATATACGTGGCCGTCCTCGAACCACGGCATCTCCGTGGACGCGATGGACAACCTGTGGATCGGCGGCAACGGACAGGGCGACTCGCACGTGCTCAAGTTCTCGCGCGACGGCCGGCTGCTGATGCAGATCGGACAACCGGGCCAGCCCGCGAACAGCAGCAGCCGGACGCACTTCGGCCGCGTCGCCAAGATCTCCTTCGACGCCAGCGCGAACGAAGCGTATTTCGCGGATGGGTATGGCAACAAGCGCGTGGCCGTCGTCGACATGACGACGGGTGCGCTGAAGCGGTTCTGGGGCGCCTACGGCAACCCGCCGGACGATGCCAACCTCGGACCGTACAACCCCGATGCGCCGCTCGCGCAGCAGTTCCGAAATCCGGTGCACTGTGCGGACCCCGCCAACGACGGCCTGATCTACGTCTGTGATCGACCGAACAACCGCATCCAGGTCTTCCGTCGTGACGGCACGTTCGTCAAAGAGGTGCAGATCGCGCCGCGCACACTCGGCGATGGCTCGACCTGGGATATCGCGTTCTCGCGCGACGCAGAGCAGAAGTACATGTACGTCGCCGATGGTAAGAACATGAAGATCTACGTGCTCGACCGTCAGTCGCTCGAAGTGCTGACGAGCTTCGGCGATGGCGGCCGCCAGCCCGGCCAGTTCTTCGGCGTGCACAGCATCGCGACCGACTCGCGCGGCAACATCTATACGACGGAGACGTACGAAGGGAAGCGTGTCCAGAAGTTCGTCTACAAGGGGCTCGGCCCGGTCACGAAGAAGGACCAGGGCACGGTCTGGCCTGTGCGGCGCTAGGGCCTCACCCCTCGCGAATCACCGAGTTCGGGTCTAGCCGCGCCGCTCGTAGTGCGGGCGGCAGACCACCCACGACCGTCATCACGAAGGCGATCCCGATCGCCGCGCCGAACGTGAGCGCATCCCCGGGCCGTACACCCGCCAGGATCGCGCTCATGGATCGACCCGCCACGTAGCCCAGCACACCACCAATCAGGACACCGGGCACCGCCAGCCTCATGGCGTCGCGCAGCACCATCGTCAGGATGGAGTGGCGCTGGGCGCCGAGCGCCATGCGCACACCGATCTCACGGGATCGCTGCGATGCGGTGAGGGACAACAGACCGTGGATGCCGATGGCGGCGAGCAGGAACGCCACCGCGGCGAACGCGCCGAGCGCGCGCGCCTGAAGGCGGCGGGGCGCGGTATCCAGCGCGACGACCTCGTCCAGAAGGCGAACGTCGGTGACGGGCTGCTCCGCGTCCGCTTCCCGCACGATACGCCGGAGCGCGGGCACGAGCGCGAGCGGGTCGCCGCTGCTCCGCACGGCGAGGTCTTTCGGCGCATAAAACGGGACGCCGCCGTCCGGCACCTGCTGGTACGACACGTAGACCTGAGGCTCGCTTTCCTGCTCCAACCCGCGTACCCGCACATCGCCCACGACGCCGACCACCGTGCGTTCGAAAAAGGCGAGTTCGAAGGTGCGGCCGATCGGATCCATGTCCGGCCAGTACCGGCGCGCGAACGATTCGCTGACGACGGCGACGAACGACGCTTCGCGCGTGTCCCCATCGCGAATGTCGCGCCCTTGTCTAAGCGGAATGCCGAGTGTGGCGAAGTAGTCCGGCGTGACGAAGCGCAGGCTGGCTGCCGAGCGCCGGGCCGGATCCGCGTCCTGCCCGGGTACGGTGACCGGCCAGATGCCGCCGCCCATCACCATGGGCAGGAAGCTCGTGTAGGCCGCGTGTGTAACACCCGGCAGGGCTCGCACTTCGTCGAGCACGCGAGAATAGAACGCGACGCGAGTGGACGTCTCGGCGTAGCGTGGCCACGCGAGCCACGTACGGAGCGTGACGACACCTTCCGTTCGGAATCCCGGGTCCGTCGAGCGCACCTCGTCGAGCGCACGCAGGAACAGTCCTGCGGCGACGAGCAGCACCACCGACGCAGCGACTTCGACCATGACGAGCGTGGCACCCAGCCGGTCGCGCTGACCGCTACGGCCCGCCCGCAACTGGGCCGCCGCCATGCCGCCCGCACGCAGCGCAGGCACGGTGCCGAAACCGATTCCCGTCACGGCCGTGAGTCCCGCGGCGAAGAGCAGCACACGAAGGTCGAGGGCGAGGGCGGTGTCCATGGGCAGCGACTCGGGAACCAGCCGGCCCAGCATCGGAAGGCATGCGTACGCCAGCGCCACACCGACCGCTCCTCCAGCCAGAGCCAGCACGAGACTCTCAGTGAGCAATTGACGCACGAGCCGACCGCGCCCGGCTCCCAGCCAACTCCGGACCGCCAACTCCTCCCGCCGTTCGAGCGCGCGCGCGAGGAATAGGTTCGCGACGTTGACACACGCGACAAGGAGGATGCAGAGCGATGCGCCGAACAGGCCCACGAGCAACAGACGGGTCTGCCATGGCAGTCCATCACGCAGGCGGTGCACGGTCACGCCCGTAGCTGCGTTCTCGACCGGGTACGACGCCTCGAGCCGTGTCGCGATCGCGCCCATTTCGGTGCGCGCCTGCTCCAGCGTCACACCCGGGCGAAGCCGCGCCAGCACGTACAGGTAGTTGTTGTCACGATCTTCGAACGCCTGCGCGCCGAACCGCTGCGTCGTCCAGAAATCGACAGCCGCCGTCGGGAATGCGAACGCGCGCGGCAACACACCGATCACCGCGTGCGGCTCATCGTCGAGCAGAATCCGGCGGCCGACGATGCGGGCGTCCCCACCGAAATCGCGCTGCCAGGCGCGCCATGAAAGCAGCACCACGCCCGGTGCGCCGTCCACGTCCTCGTCCGCCTCGAACAGACGACCGGCCACCGGTCGCACACCCAACATCGCCAGCAGTCCCGCCGAAAGCGCGGCTCCCTGCAAGCGCACCGGCTCGCCCGCGCCCACCAGATTGGCAGACCGGCTGTTGTAGGCCTCGACACCTTCGAACGACGTCGCCGCCTCGCGCCAGTCCCGGTAGTTGGCCGGGGACGCCTCCATGCGCGTGTAACCGGGGACGCGCTCCCACAGCCGGACCAGGCGATCCGGCTCCTCATACGGCAGCGGCCGCAGCAGCACGCGATCCGCCGTCGTGAACACCGCCGTGTTCGCGCCAATGCCGAGACCCGCGACCACGACCACCGTCAGCGCGAAGCCTGGCGAGCGCACCAGCGTACGCACCGTCCAGCGAAGATCCTGGCGCAACTGGTCCATGTGCAGGGGAACCGCATGGCGCAGCACGTCGTGCACCGCCTCCACCCACAACCGCATCCGCGCGCCGACACTCCCGGCATCCTCGAGCCGCGCCGCGAATACCGCGGCCATCTCGTCGCCGTATTCCGCCCGGAAACTCGACGGGTAGAAACGCAGCAGAATCCGATACGCCCACATCACGACCGCCCCGGCGCCAGTCCGGACGCGCGCGCCAGTTTCACCAGCTCCGCAAACCGTCCTGCCTCCGCACGCGCGACCGCCTCGCCCAGCGCCGTGAGTCGATAGTAGCGCCGCCGCGGGTCGTCCTCCGACGCCGGCGGCCGACGCCTCGCCTCCACGATCAGCCCCTGCTCGACCATCCGCTGAATCGACCGATACAACGTGCCCGGGCTCAGCTTCAATCTGCCCCCGGTCCTCGACTCGACATCCTGGATGATCGCGTAGCCGTGTCTGTCTCCCGCTCCCAGCGAGACCAGGATGTGGAACGTCGCCAGCGGCAGCGGCAGGAACGCCTCGACTTCGGATGGGTTCGACATGCCCGATGTTATAGCCAGTGTGGATATATTGTCAACGGATATAGATCCACGCAGAGACCGGCCCCAACGGCAAGAACGCGCGCGTCAGCGACCGACGCGGAAGCCGAGGTGGACCGCTTCGCCCACGGCACCGCCTGCGGGCGGCTCGTCGCGGTCGAGGTCGAAGGGACGACGCAGGTTGTTGCCGGCGATGTCTTCCAACTCGGTGCGGACCTCGATGCGATAGTCGCCCGCGGCCCAGTCGGACTCCGGCGTGAAGGACCAGCGGGTCTCGGCGCGTGCCAGCTCGGCCCGACCCGGGATGGCGGTTCCATCGGCGCGCTGCACGGTGAGCAGGCGCAGCAACAGCGCAGCGTCGAGCGGTTCGGGGAAGTCGAGGGTGAGCGGATCGCGCGTGCCGGGCGACGGTGTCGTGATTCGCCAGGTGTCGGTGCGTGGGATCTCACGGTCCGGGGACACGACGGTGAACGACGTTTCGAAGGCGGCTTGGAGCGGCAGGCCCGTGCCGTCTCGCCAGCGTTCGTCGATCACGAGGGTGTAGCGCTTCCCTGCCTGGAGCGGCAGGCCCAGCTCTTCGTGGGGCCTCAGGTCGCGCTTGATGCGGCCTGGATCGAGCAGCACGGTGAGACGTCGCCGTTCGGGGTCCCACAACTCCTCGGGCACGGTCAAGAATGCGTCTTCGACGATCGCGCCTTCGGCATCCAGCAATCGAATCCGATCCCCGGCTTCGCCGACG
>JBFJPA010000263.1:0-6861 GCA_041617355.1 Longimicrobiales bacterium | reverse complement strand
GCTGGACGTAAACGTGATAGCCGGTGATGGGGCGTGCACCGAAAAGCAGGCGGGTCCAGCGGTTCTCGATGCGCCACGTCGGCAGGTTGTGCGCCCAGCCGGTCGGCCCCTCGATCTCGATCTCGAGGAGTGCGAACAACGTGGACGCGGCAACCAGAAAGCCGGCGAAGAGGAGGTGGTAGCGCACGTGCGCCTGGAGCGCGGAGCCGGTCGATCGGCCGGCCCGGCCTCAGCCCGCCTCGATGCGCTTCACGACGGAGTCCGCGAACTCTGCCGTGGTCGCGTTGCCGCCGAGATCCGGCGTGAGGCTTTCGCCGGATCGGATCGCCGTGAGCAGGGCCGTGCGGATGCGCTCGGCGACTTCGCCACGATCGAGATGGTCGAGCATCATGCAGCCGGCCAGCAACATCGCGGTCGGGTTCGCGATGCCCTTGCCCGCTAGGTCCGGCGCGGAGCCGTGCACGGGCTCGAAGATGGCGGCATCGCGACCGATGTTGCCGCCGGGCGCCATGCCCAGGCCGCCGACGAGCCCGGCCATCTGATCGCTCAGGATGTCGCCGAACATGTTCTCCATCACCAGCACATCGAACTGGTACGGGTTCAGCACGAGGTGCATGGCGGTCGCGTCGATAATGCGATCCTCGAACTCGACGCGTCCGGCGTACTCTTCGGCGAGGCGTCGGCCAATGTCGAGGAAGAGGCCCTGTGTGAACTTGAGGATATTCGCTTTGTGTGCGAGCGTGACCTTCTTGCGGTTGTTCTGGAGCGCGTATTCGAACGCATACCGGACGATGCGCTCGGCGCCGAACCGCGTGATGATCATGACCGACTCGGCGGCGGCCCGTGGGTCGTCGCCCATGCCGATGTAGTGTTCGACGCCGACGTACAGCCCTTCGGTGTTCTCGCGGATCAGGACCAGGTCGATATCCTCGTAGCGGCCGCCCGTCGTCAGCGACTTTGCCGGCCGGACGTTCGCGTAGAGATCGAACTCCTTGCGGAGTGCCACGTTGATGGAACGGAACCCGGTGCCGACGGGAGTCGTGAGCGGACCCTTGAGCGCCACGCGATGCGTGCGGATCGAGTCGAGTGTCTCGGTCGGGAGCGGCGTATGGAAGGTCTCCGCCGCGGCGACGCCGGCGAGACGCTGGTCCCACGCGATGTCCGCGCCGGCCACGTCGAGGATGCGGACGACGGCGTCCGTGATGTCCGGACCGATGCCGTCACCGGGGATCAGTGTGACCGTCAAGCTCATGGGGATTCCGGCTCCTCGTTGCAGCCGCGTCAGCGCGGCACGAATGCGGGATTGTAGCGAAACTCGGTGTACTTCTCGCCCCAGTCGACCAGCTCCTCGAGGACGCGTGGCCGATCCGTACCTTGCTGCAGCGCGCGACCCAGGATGTTGAGGGAGCGGCGCCAGAGCACGTCCGACAGGACACCCCGTCGCAGGGTGGCCCGCGCGACCTCGGTGCCGCCCGAACGTGTGATGACGCGCACGGCGGCGACGCCATCCCACGTCTCGAGCGTCTCACGTGTGGCCGGCGTGAAAACATAAATGAACGGACCGACGCTCGCCCAGAGCGAGCCACCGCGACGGAGCTGATCGCCATCTTGCTCCGCCGTGTATACGACTGTCGTGCCATCCAGACTGACGCGCCCCTGCAGCCCGTGCTTGCGGTAGACGGCACGCACGTCCTCGACGTCTGGAACCGCGCCTTCGGTCTGCCTGGGAAAGATCCGATCGCAGCCGGCCATGATGGCCAGGCACGCCAGGAGCACGAGGTCCGAACGCAGCAGAGGCCGGCTCACTGGGCGAACACCCGGGCCAGCGCGCGGGCGGCCGATGCGGTGACATCGGGTGCGCCCGGCGGTCCCCGCTCTCCGGCGATCGCGCCGAACCAGAGCACGCGCCCGCCCATCGTGTCGATGAGAGCGACGTTCATCTCGACGCGGCCCGGTCCCGAATCCGCGACCAGGTACGCCGTGGCGACGGGGATCAACGCGTAACGTGCATCCATCAAGGCATTCAGCGAGCGCAGATTGCCGAACAGCGGGTCACCGATGTTGCGGACTTCCGCGCGATGGAAGCTCGCGACCGGCAAGGCGTCGAGGCGGATGTCGAGGGACGGCGTGCGTTCGAGTGCGCGTTGAATGGCGGGCGGGAAAACCCAGTCGACGCGCGGCGCGGCTTCGGCCAACCAGAACGCGATCTCGCGGTCCAGCCCGGGCAAGGGCTCGCCCGCGCGGGTGGTCTGGGGTCCCGGCTGCGCCGGCAACACCATGACCCGCACGCCCGTGAGCTCGGGCGGGCGCGCCTGCGGCCGGTCCGCGGACGGGGGCGCGGCCGCCCGACCGCCGCAGGCGATCAGGGCGAGCAAAGCGACGCTCGGCAGTCGGCGAATCAACGATCCTTCCAGACGGGCTCCCGCTCCTCACGGACCGCGCGTGGTCCTTCCCTCGCGTCCTCCAGCGCCATCAGGTCCTTCACATAGAGCGACTGGATGTTCGCCATGGCTTCCGGGAACGTCGAATAATACGCTTCGAACTGCGCCCGCTTGGCGAGCTGCAACACGGGACCGCTCTTCCCGGTCAGCTCTTCGACGAACGCCTTCAGCTTCTTCTCGAAGCTCGCCGCCGGGAACAGCCGGTTGACCACACCATCATGCTCGAGCCGCGACGCAGGAATCGGATTCCCCATCAGGATCCACTCCATGGCCAGGCGGCGGGGCGCGACGCGCGGCAGGATCGCGGCCGCAATGGGCGGGATCACGCCGTGTTTGACTTGCGGCAGCGCGAAGGTCGCGGTCTTCGACGCGACGATCATGTTGCAGCCGAGCGCCAGCTCGAAGCCGGCGCCGAACGCGCAGCCTTCCACGGCGGCGACACTGATGACAGGCAGCATGCGCAGCGACTCGAACGTGCGCATGAAGACCTGGATCAGACGCTGCACGCGACGCTGGTTGTGCTCCTTGAAATCGATGCCTTCGCAGAAGTTGCCGTCGGCGCCGCGCAAGACGACAACCTCCAGCTTGCTCTGCGGCAGCGAAAGCAGTGCTTCGTTGATCTCCTCCAGCATTGCGATGTTGAGCAGGTTCTGCGGCGGTCGGCTCAACGTCAGCGTGGCAACCTTCTTCGAGACCTTCAGATCAATGTACTCTAGAGCCATTTCTACTCCGTTAACCGCGACGCTTACAGCAGATGTCCGCCGTCGATCGGGATGACGGCGCCGGTAATGTGTCGTGCCCGCTCCGAGCAAAGGAACACGACCACGTGTGCGACATCCTGCGGGTCGCCGAGCCGGCCGAGCACGCTCTTGTCGCGGGCCCGGTCGAGGATCTCCGGCGAGACGCCGTCCGTCAGGCGAGTAGTCCGAATGTAGCCCGGCGCCACGGCATTGACGTTTACATTCGAGGGCCCCAGCTCCACAGCCGCGGAATGCGTCAGGCCGATCATGCCCGCTTTCGAGGCCGCATAGTTGGCCAGCCCGAACTCGCTGCGCATGCCATGGATCGAGGCCACGTTCACGATCTTGCCGAACTGTTGCGCACGGAACGTCGGCGCCACCGCGCGCGTCATGTTGAACGCCCCCGTCAGATTCGTATCGAGGACGTCCGCCCACTCATCATCCTCCATGCGCCAGAGTGCACGGTCGCGCCCGATGCCGGCGTTGTTGATGAGGATGTGCAGGCCACCGAGCGTGTCGCACGCCTCGGCGACGAATTGTTTGACGGCTCCCGCATCGCGGACGTCGCATTCCCGGCACAGGGCCGTGACCTCCAGCTGGCGCAGCTCGGCGAGCGTTCGCTCCGCATCGTGGCTGGAACGGCCGTCGCCTTCGTCAATGTAGTTGAATGCGACGTGGACGCCCTGTCGTGCCAGCTCGAGCACGATGGCACGGCCGATGCCCATGGCGCCGCCCGTCACGATCGCGCCCAGGTTACGCATGTCGGCGTGGAACTGCACGGGGTCGGGCTTCGTTTCCTCCACGACCTCGGCGAGCAGCTGCTCGACGGCGTCCTGCGCCGCGCTCGGCTCCGCCGGGTGCGTCCGCGGCCCGTTCCCCGGGCGTCGGCCGAACGGCTTCATGTTGTGGGTCCCCGAGGCGACATCCGAACCGATCCGTGCGGAAGAGCGAGGTCCCTGCCCGCGCTGGACGCCACGCTCGATGACAGTCATAGAGGATGCCGGTACGATTCGGCCGGTGTCAAGCTGCAGAGGGACGAGGGCCCCGTATTTCAGCCCTCCTCGGAGCGCTCCTCCGCCCGGCCGGCGTGGTGTTTGATGGAGCGCCCCTCCACCAGGTAGACCACGTCCTCCGAGACGTTCGTGGCCAGATCCGCGATCCGTTCGACGTTCCCGGAAATCAGCAGCAGGTCCATGCCTGCGCCGATCTTGCGCGGATCCTCCATCATGTGCGTGAGCAGGATCCGGAAGTTGTTGTCGTGCAGCTCGTCGACGCGGTCGTCGCGGCGAAGCACGTCCATCGCCAGGGCGCAGTCGCCGCGCACGAACGAATCGAGTGAGTCGGTCAACATATCCGTGGCGATCCGCGCCATCTCCTCGATCTCGGGCAGCACGGGGAACAGCGGGCCATCGAGCAGGAAGCCTACGGTTTCGGCTATGTTGACGGCGTGGTCGCCGACCCGCTCCAGGTCGTTGCAGATGCGCATCGCCATCGTGATCAGGCGGAGGTCCTTCGCCATCGGCTGTTGCAGAGCGAGCAGGGCGACGGCACTGTCCTCGATCTCCATTTCGAGCGCGTCGATGGCGCCGTCCTGGTCGATCACCCGCTGCGCCTTCTCGGCGTTCCGCTCGAGGAGTGCCTCGATGGCCGTCTTCACGGCAGACTCCGCGAGGCCGGCCATCGTGACGAGATTCGCCTTGAGCTTGTCCAGGTCATCCTGGAAGTGACGGTGCGTCATCCGAACCTTCCCGTGATATACGCTTCCGTACGTTCCTCCCGGGGATTCGTGAACAACTGCTCGGTCGGCCCGTACTCGACGAGCTCACCCAGGTACAGGAACGCGGTATAGTCCGATACCCGCGCGGCCTGCTGCATGTTGTGTGTGACGATGACGACCGTGTAATCCTGCTTCAGCTCGTAAATGAGCTCTTCGATCTTCTGCGTGGCAATGGGGTCGAGGGCAGAGGCCGGCTCGTCCATGAGCAGGACCTCGGGCTCGACGGCGAGGGCGCGGGCGATGCAGAGGCGCTGCTGCTGTCCGCCGGACAGAGCGAGGGCGCTGGCGTCGAGGCGGTCCTTGACCTCGTCCCAGAGCGCGGCACGGCGCAGCGACCCTTCGACGAGCGTATCCATGTCGCCGCGGTAGCCGTTGATGCGCGGGCCGAACGCGACATTGTCGTAGATCGACTTGGGGAACGGGTTCGGCTTCTGGAACACCATGCCAATGCGGCGGCGCACGTCCGCGGCGTCGACGTCTGGGCCGTACAGATTCTGGCCCTGGAACATCGCCTCGCCCTCGATGCGCGCGCCGGGAATCAGGTCGTTCATCCGATTGAAGCAGCGCAACAGCGTGCTCTTGCCGCAGCCGGACGGGCCGATGAAGGCGACCACGCGGCGATCGGGGATCTGGATCGAAATCGACCGGACGGCCCTGGACTCGCCGTAGAGAACGGAGAGGGCGCGGGCCTCCAGCTCGATCGGGCCGGGCGGGATGATGATCGATTCGCTCATGCTTGGAAGCGTCGCGTATAGCGGTTGCGCAGCCAGATCGCGGCGGCGTTCATGGTCAACAGCAAGGCGAGCAGGACGAGGCTCGCGGCGGCGGCGACCTGGTGGAACGCGGGTTGAGGACGCGACACCCAGTCGAAGATCTGGAACGGGATGACCGTGTACTGGTCGAGCGGGTCGTTCGGGATGAACGAGACAAAGCCGAGCGCACCGACCAGGATCACGGGCGCCGCCTCGCCGATGGCGCGCGAGAGGGCGAGGATCGTGCCCGTCAGGATGCCGGGCAGGGCGATCGGGAATACGTGATGCTGGATGGTCTCCCAGCGCGTGGCGCCGAGCGCGTAGGCGCCGAGCCGGATCGAATTGGGCACCGCTTTGATCGCTTCCTGCGACGCGATGATGATCACGGGCAGGATCAACAGAGCGAGCGTGAGCGATGCGGCGAGGATGCTCCTGCCGAACGCGAAGACGCGAACGAACAGCGTGAGCCCGAGGATGCCGTAGACGATGGACGGCACGCCAGCCAGGTTCGCGATATTGGTTTCAACCAGCCGCTTGAAGCGACCGGCGCGGGCGTATTCTTCGAGCCAGATCGCGGTGCCGACGCCGAGCGGAAACGCGACGAGTGCCGTCAGCGTGAGCGTCCACACCGAGCCGGCGAGAGCCGGGCCGATGCCGGCCCGCTGCGGGAAGCGGGAGGGCAGGCCGGTCAGGAACGAGAGCGAGAGGCGGCCGGCGCCGTCGCGAACGATATCGGCCAGCAGCGCGAGCAACGCGACGATGCCGACCATCGTCGCCAGGATGCACATCACGGCGAACACCGCGCCGATCGCGTTGCGCCGCTTGAGGCGAGGCGAGAACCGCGTTGGATCTCGCTGGATCGGCGTCGCGGTGCGCGCGCGCTCGGCCACGCCTCGCGTCATTCGTAGACCTCACGGAACCGGCGCAGCACGATGCCGCTGATGATGTTCATGAGCAGGGTGATGCCGAACAGCGTCAGCCCCACGGCGAAGATCGTCTGGTACTCGATTGAGCCATGGGGCAGCTCGCCCATGCTCGTCTGCGCGATATAGGCGGTCATGGTCTGCACGCTTTCCAGCGGATTGAGCGTGAGATTGGGCGATGCGCCCGCCGCGATCGTCACGATCATCGTCTCACCGATTGCCCGCGAG
>JBFJPA010000262.1:0-6869 GCA_041617355.1 Longimicrobiales bacterium | reverse complement strand
GGACGGCGAGGGCCGGGACCCGGGACCCGGGACGCGGTCATGGAGCACGACTGCGCACACGGGCCCGGGGCCGGGCCGGTGTGCGCGGCACGCATCAGTCGGAGCGCAGCGCGCGAAGCGGGTCGAGTCGGGTCGCGCGGCGCGCGGGCAGATAACTCGCGAGAAGTGCGGCGGCCGCGAACAACACGCTCACGGCAAGCAACGTCGCGGGGTCTGCCGGTGTCACGTCGAACAGTTGGCTGGCCAGCAGGCGGCCGGCGCCGAGTGCGGCGGCGAAGCCGACCAGACCGCCGGCCAGGACAGGGACCAGCGCCTGCCGAACGACGAGCCAGCGCACCTGGCCGTGACCGGCGCCCAGCGCGACGCGCACGCCGATCTCACGCGTGCGTTCCGTCACTCCATAGGACACGACGGCGTAGATGCCGACGGCCGCGATGATCAGCGCGATGATCGCGAAGAGCGTCATGGCGATCGCCGTGACGCGGCGGGCCAGCATCGCCGCCGCGTACGCCTCCTCCATGGTGCGGATCGCGTAGATCGGCTGGTCCGGATCGATCGACCGGACGAGAGCGCGGATGCCGGGTAGCACGGCGCGCGG
The DNA here is from genome assembly GCA_041617355.1 of Longimicrobiales bacterium. GTDB lineage: Bacteria > Gemmatimonadota > Gemmatimonadetes > Longimicrobiales > RSA9 > JBFJPA01. The sequence continues at coordinate 6,271 of JBFJPA010000262.1, read as the reverse complement.
GTCCGCGGACGTGCGCACCAGCAGAAAGAACTGGTTGCCTCCGCCGACCGCTTCCATCATGGCGTACATCTCGGGTGCGGGCGGCTGCTCGAGACCGACGTTGCGGACGGATGGCGCGATGCCGACGATCTCCAGCTCCTGCCTTCCGATGCGCACCCGCCGACCCACCGCATCCTCGCCTGGGAAGAATCGCTGGGCGAGGGATTCGTTGATGACGGCGACGGGCGTCGGCTCGCCGGGGACGGGGAAACGGCCGCGCACGGGCTGCAGGCCGAGCGTCGCGAAGTACCTCTCGTCGACCGCCGTCGTAAACGCGTTCGGCAGCGTCCCTTCGGTCGCGGGAGGCGCGCCCGCGATCTCGAATTGCCGGCGCAGGAACGCGATCCCCGGGAACTGCGATGCGACGCCGGCCGTCTCCACACCGGGCAAGCCCTCGATCTGCTCGCGCAGATTCCGGAAGAACGGGACGATCGCGTCGTTCGGATAACGTTCCGGTGGGAGCGTGAGCCGCATGGTGAGCACATTCGAGGCGTCGAAGCCCGGACTCACGGACTGCACGCGCAGGAAGCTGCGCAACAGGAGCCCGCCACCGGCGAGCAGCACGACAGCCAGCGCGACCTCGATGGCGACGAACACACGCTGCACGCGATTGCGCCCGCGCGACGTCGCGCCATAGTTGCTCTCGGAACGCAGCGCTGACTGGACATCCGAGCGAAGCGCGCCCCACGCCGGCACAATTCCCGTCAGCACGCCGACCGCGAGCGTGATCAGGGCCGTGAACCCCAGGACGCGGGCATTGACCGTGATCTGGCCGGGAATGGGCAGACCCAATGCGGCGATCGCGGTGGAGCTGGCACGTGTACCGGCGAACGCGAGGAGCAGGCCGAAGATCGCGCCCATACAGGCGAGCACGATGCTTTCCGTCAACAGCTGCCGCGCGATGCGCGGACCACCGGCGCCGAGGGAGGCGCGCACCGCCACCTCGCGCCGTCGCCCGGCCGCCCGGGCGAGCGCCAGGCTCGCCACGTTCACGCACACCAGCAGCAGCACGAAGCCCACCGACGCCATCAACACGATCGCCGCAGGGCGCAGACGCTGGACGTTGATGTCGTTCCACGTGGCGGGAACGAGACGCCAGCCGGCGTATTCTTCGTTCGCAGCGCCGTGATCACTCTCGACCCGTGCGGCGATCCGGGAGAGGTCCTCCTCCGCCTGCGCCATCGTCACGCCTGGACGCAGTCGCGCGAGCACCTGGAACTGACGGCGGCCGCGCGGATACACCTCGGGGCCCACCGGCATCGGCGTCCAGAGATCGGTGCCGTAGATCGAGGTGCCTTGTGGCATCACGCCGACGACCGTGTGCGGCTGGCCGTTCACACCCACCGCCTTGCCGACGATATCCCGGTCGCCGCCGAACAACCGCTGCCACACGCGGTAACTCAGAATCGCGACCGGCGCACCCTGTTCCGTCTCCTCCGGAAGAAAGCCGCGGCCGAGCGTCGGGCGCAGCGACAGCGTCTCCAGCGCATCACCCCACCAGAACGCGGTGAACACACGCTCCGGCTGCCCTTCCCCGGACAACTCCCGATTCCCCATGTCCCATGCCACCACACGCTCGAGTGTCTGCGTGCCCGTGCGGATGTCCAGGTACTCGGCGGGCGACAGAACCTCCACGAAACCGAGCGGTTGGTTCAGCCGCGGGAATACGGGTCCGACTCCGATCAGGCGGGTCGGCTCGGGGAACGGGAACGGGTTCAGGACCACTCCATCCACCACGCCGTAGATCAGCGTGTTCGCGCCGATCCCGAGGCCCAGCGTACCCGCCAGAACCGCCGCGAACGTGCGATTCCGTCCGATCAGCCGCAGCGCATAACGCACATCGTGCACGAACGTTCGCATGATTCCGTCTCCCCTCGTGTGCGTCGCGTTCGACGGCGAACCGCCGGTCACGCGCCGACGGGCGTTCACACCCGCCGATCGAACCAGTTGGCTGACCAGCCACACGGCCGTCCGTTCGCCCCGGCGCCTGCGCGCTTCCAGCTCTTCGCGGACATCCCCCTCGACCGCCTCCCGATCCGCGCCGGGAAACGTCCACACCAGCAGCCGCACCAGGACCGACACCCACCGTCTCACGCCCGCCCCGGCCGCGCGTCCACGCCCTCCCACATCGCTTCCAGCCTCGCGCGACTCTCCGCGAGCACGCGACTCCCGGCCGCCGCCAACTGGTAGTGCCGCTTTGCACGCCCGCCGCGCTCCGGCGTCGGCTCGCCCGCCTCGGCGCTCACCCAGCCCTTCCGCTCGAGCCGGTCCAGCGTCGCGTACAACGCTCCGACCGACACGCTTCGCCCCGTCCGCGCTTCGATCTCCCGCCGCAGCGTCGTGCCGTACCCTTCCGGCTGCAGCCGCGCCACCGCGAGCAGCACCAGATGCTCGAATTCGCCCAGCGAATCGCGTTCGCTCATGGATTTACTCTACATTATAGAACAAATCGGCGCCAGTCTCTCGTGACGGCCGTGCCGGTTGGCGGTCAGCCGGCGTCGAGCAAACGGCGCATTTCGTCGAAGCGGGCGAGGTCGTTCGGGTCGGGCGAAGGGTAATGCAGGTCGAGGGCGTCGAGGGTGTCGGCGACGATCTCGGCGACGGTCATGCGCAAATACGGTTTGTCGTCGGCGGGCACGGCGTACCAGGGAGCCCAGTCGCGGGAGGTCGCGCGCAACGCGTCTTCGTACGCGTGCATGTACGCGTCCCAATGCCCCCGCTCCTTCACATCGCCGGGATTGAACTTCCAGTGCTTGTGCGGCTCATCGAGGCGCGAGAGGAAGCGGTCGCGCTGTTCCTCGCGCGACACGTTGAGGAAGAATTTCACGATGACCATTCCATTGCGCGCGAGGTGCCGTTCGTGGTCGCGGATCGACTCGAAACGGGATTCCCACAGCGTGGGCAGGTCGGGCCGTTCCGGCAGGTTCTGGCCGTCCAGGTACGCGGGATGCACGCGAACGATCAGGACTTCCTCGTAATAGCTGCGATTGAAGACGCCGATGCGGCCACGCTCGGGCAGGCGTAGCGTCGTCCTCCACAGGAAGTCGTGGCCGAGCTCTTCGGCCGATGGCGCTTTGAACGAGCTGACGTGGCAGCCGGCGGGATTCACCCCGCTCAACACCGCGCGGATCGTCCCGTCCTTCCCCGCTGCATCCATCGCCTGGAAGATCAGCAGGACGGCATGGTGGTCGTGCGCGTAGAGAATGGGCTGCAAATCGGCGATTCGCTTCGTGGCGCGCTCCAGCCGCTCCCGGCACTCCTTCTTGCCAGGATCGTCGGGCGGAGCGCTCGGAGCGTCCGCCATGCGGAACGATCCGTCGGTCGGGACTAGCCACGGGCTCTGGACCGGCAGCGTCACGTCGGGCCTCCTCGGGTGGGTTCCGTCAGGAGCGCTCAACTTGGGCCGGGCCACCTCGCCGGCAAAGGTCCGTATAAACGACGAAGCGGCCGCCCGTTAGGACGACCGCTCGCCGTGCGTGGCGCTCTCCCCGGTTTCCCGCTCGCCACGCTCCGTGTTGTGACGGGGTACTTACGCAGGATTGCGGCCGTTTCGGGCCGTCTCGATTGAAGTCATTATTCGACAATAAAATACCGACTTATTTCTTTGCCTCACAAAGCGGAAAATCGAGCACTTTTTTCACACTGATCGGAAACTGTTAGCGGGCCCGCGTGCCACAGGATCGCTCGCGCCGCACGGCCCCTAGCGACGGTCTCGAAGACGCGCGACGAGGTCGTTGAGACCGTCGATATAGGCGAGGACGACGTCGGCCATGCCGGAGATGTCGCCGCACGGGCGACCGGCGACGACGTGTTCGGGGCCGAAGTCGATGGGAACGCGCCCGATGAGCGCCGGCTGAGCCGTATCGCGCGGGCTGATATCGGGCCATGCCTTGAAGATCACTTCGGACACGTCGATATCGCCGGCGACGACGGGGCCGCCGGCTTCGGCCTGGAAGGTCAGGCTGAGGCTCTCGAGGAACACCTCGCCCGGGGTGTGCATGACGACGCGACCCTTCCGGACCTTGAGCCCCTGCCGGTCCCGGGCAGCCTCATCGAGCGCATCATGCAAGGCTTCGAGGCCTCGCGCATGCTCCTTCCACGTCATGGGCGGCTCCGGTCTGTCGGGCGGCGGACCGAATCCGGTGCGGAGAACCCGCACCGGTTGTAGCCAAATGAAGGATGCGACAAACGGATGATGCGTCGGCCCGGCCGCCGGCGAAAGATCGAGCCTCTCAATGTCTCCCGCCGGCGCGGTCGGAGGCGTGCGGCAGAGCGGGCGGATCGCGGCCCTCGACGAGCTGCTCGGTGAAGGCCTGACGGTCCTCGATCTGTTCGATGCGGTCTGCGAGCTCTTCGAGTCTGCCGCGAAGCGCCTGCAGATCGCTGCGGGAGCCACCTCCCTTCTTGTGCTCCACGAGCCAGACCTCGACGGCCTCGCCCAACCGTCGAGTGATCGGGAAGAGCAGGATGAAACCGCCGATCAAGAGCACCATGACGAACGTGAAGATCATGCTGGGAACGATGATGGGATCCATGGCAGCTCCGAAGGTTCGAGTGACCGGCGTGGAGTTGGGTTCGGCGTGTCACGGCCCGTACGTCGACGAGCAGGCGCGGGATTCGGCTCGTGTAGAAGCGTTGTCTTCGAGGAGCGATTGTACGGCCCGTCGTGCCGACACTTTCCATCATGAGCGATGAGGTGCTCATTCGGGATCGCGCGGGCTGCGTCTGGGTCTTCGGGCTCGGGTTCGCTGCGGCAGGCGTCGTCTTGACGACGATGCTGCTGAGTGTGGCGGAAGGCCGGCCGACGGGCGGTTGGTTGGTAGGCGCGTGGGCCGTGGCGATCGCGCACACGTGCGCCGGGGCTGCCATCCTCGTCAAGAACCCGCACATCGAGATACGCCTCGGTGCGGACTCGAGGACTCTCCGCGTCGTCCGCGGCTGGCCTTTTCTGCGCCGCGCCCGGGAACTGCACATCGATCAAATCCACTCCATCGTCGTGCGGGAAGGCAAGGATTCGGACGGCGATCCGCTGTACGATCTGGAGCTCGTTCTCGGCACCGGTGAGCGGCTCGAGGCCCTGTCCGTACCGTACAATACGCCTGAGCCCATTGACGCCGCACTGGAACGGATTCGTCGCTGGAGTCGCGAGCGCATTCTCGTGCGACGCGAGTCCCGCGATCGTCCGCTACCGCCCGGCAGTTGACGGCGCGGCGAGCCTGCGCCGGAACCCGCCACGGGCTCGCGGGCTACCAACGGAACGAGCCTGATCACACGTCCTGCGTCTCACATTGTCCAACGATCTCGGCTGGAGATCGGCCGCGACCGCACCGCGGTCTCGAGGAGGCAACCATGCACGGGAGTTTCGCAGGTGCCCTGACGCTGGCGCTGTCGGTCGCGTTCAGCGGCGCGACGTCCGCAGCCGCGCAGGATTCAACGTCATTGCCCTGCCGCGTGACCGTCTGCGCGCTCAACGTCGACTGGACCCCGGGTACCGCGCCGACGACGGTCGATCGCCGATATGGAACCGTGAGCGAGCTCGAGCAACGCGTGATCGATCAGCTCATCGGCGCCGGCTACCGCTTCGAACGCAACTCTGCGGACGCCCAGCTCACGATCCGCATCCGTCCTCAGCTCATTCGCGCCATGTGTGACGTGATGGCGGGCACCAATCCCGACATGAGTTGCCGCACGTTCGGCGAAGCCCGCATCGAGGTCCTCGACGTCAAACCTGGCATGAAAGCGCCACGCAGTATCCGCGTGCGCGGCCAGTGCGGCGCCGACCAGGTCATGGACGTTCCCCGCTTCAGCGAATACGTCGCCGCCATGCTGGACTACGAGTTCCGGCGGGCCGCCGGAGAGGATCCGCGCCGTCCGCCGACGCGCTGCTAGACGAAGCCCGAACCGATAGCACATCCGCGCCGGGCCGTTTGCATCGGTCCGGCGAGGCGGAGCGTTATTCCTCAGCCAGGATCTTCCATGGCCGATGCGTTCAGCCGGCTCGAAGATTCTTTGCGACGCCGCTACACGATCGAGCGCGAGCTCGGCCAGGGCGGCATGGCCACCGTCTATCTCGCGCACGACGTCAAACACGACCGCAAGGTCGCGCTCAAAGTCCTCAAGCCCGAGCTCGCCGCCGTCGTCGGCGCCGACCGGTTCCTCGCCGAGATTCGCACCACCGCGAACCTGCAGCACCCGCACATCCTGCCGCTCTTCGACAGTGGTGAGGCCGACG
>JBFJPA010000261.1:0-6870 GCA_041617355.1 Longimicrobiales bacterium | reverse complement strand
CGCAAGGCGAGATCCGGATTGGTCGCCGCCCCCATCGCCGACAGCAACACGACGCGTCCGACCTCGGAGGAAACCGCCCAGTCGAGGAAGGAGCCGAGCGTTTCCGAGGCGTGCGGATCGAAGGGCGGCGGCATCAGGAACATCGAATCCACCCAGGTCACCGCGTTGTCCCACGTCTCCGTCGCGTCGTAGTCGAGCTCGACGATCTCGACGCTTTCGCCGAAGAGCCGGCGGGCGGTCGCCGGGTCCCGGGTGGCGGCCCGCACAATGGCCTTGCGCGTGAGCAGGATGCGGACGATCTCCCGGCCCACCTTGCCGGTCGCACCGGTAACGAGAATGCGGCTTTCCATGACCGGTCTCCTCGGCGAGGGCCTGCGGAATGAAGTCGCGCCGCCTGCCGACCGAAACTGGGGGTGGCGCCTCGTGCGCCGGTCGGCCCGGCTCACCCATGTCTGGCAGCCGGCCGCGGGCGCCTGACCTCGGCAACATTGACGCGGATGCCGCCGCACGGGTTGGTAGTATGAAGGAATATGCGAAGCCGCAGCCTCTGACGCACGTGAGCCCGGGCGCGGGGCTGCTCTGGATCGGCCTGCTCCTCTTGTCGGCCTGCGGGTCCGGGCGGGGCACGGTCCCCGCCGTCCGCCCCACGGACGTGTCAGCCGCACCCACCCAGCCGACGGTCGAAGCCGTACGCATGGCGGTGCTCCGGCTCACGAACGAAGCCCGGCTGCAAGCCGGCATCGCGCCGCTGCGTGGCGATGCACAGCTGGATTCCATTGCACAGTTGCACGCCCGCGACATGGACGAGCGCGGCTTCTATGCGCACGAGTCACCGGACGGCAAGTCGCTGCTGGCGCGCCTGCTCGATTCCGGCGCGCCGTTCCGCGAGGCCGCCGAGAACATCGCGGAGGATCGCACGCCCAGTGACGCCGTTCGGAGCTGGCTCTACTCGACCGGCCACCGCCGCAACTTGCTCGACCCGGCCTACGGCCGGATGGGCGTGGGCGTCTACCGTCAGAAGTCCGGTCGATACACGTATTACGTCCAGGTCTTCGCGAACTGAAACGTCCTCGGAAACCGCTGTACTCCGCGTAACCGCGCGGCGGACGCACTGGCACGTTCGCCCTGACGCCGTATCATCCAGCAACATCCATCGCGCATCGACGGGTTGCCGTGCTCCGGGCAGGGCGGCCAACCCGGCGCGCGACCCACGAGCGGAGGCGTGCATGCACGGCGAGCACAGCGATCGGCGGACCTTCCTGCAGACCTCGGCGGCCGCATTCGGCGCCATGGGCGGCCTGGGTCTGACGGCCTCCACGGTACAGGGGCAGGTCGGTGCCGAAGCTCGCGTGCGGGAGCTCGGTCTCGAACTGCCCACGCCGCAGGGCGCTTTCGCGACCCTCGTTCCCGCCGTGCTCACCGGCAACGTGCTGTACGTATCCGGCCACGGTCCCCGCGGTGCGCAGGGTCAGCGCGTGAACGGCAAGCTCGGCGCCGACATGGAGGTCGAGGAAGGCGCCGCACTCGCCCGTCTGACCGGTCTCAACGTGCTGGCCACCGTACGCAACGCGCTCGGCAGCCTCGATCGCGTGTCCCGCCTCGTGAAAGTGCTCGGTATGGTCAACTCAGCGCCCGATTTCACGCAGCAGTCGCGCGTCATCAACGGGTTCAGCGAGTTGATGATCGAAGTCTTCGGCGAGGAGATGGGCAAAGGCGCGCGCAGCGCCGTGGGCATGGCTGCGCTGCCCGGCGGTTGGGCCGTCGAGATCGAAGCGATCTTCGAGGTGCGCCCGGCCTGAGCGGTGAGGCCCGCGGGCCGAGGGGCCCGAGGGCGTCGTGTCTCAGACCGAACGCAGCGCGTCCTCGAGTCGTGACCACTCCGACTCGAGGGTTGTGAGAACAGCCGCGGCGCCGGACAGATCCCCCTCGCGCCCCATCGTCTCGAGCTGCAGCGCGGCCGCCACCGTCGGCCGGCCGGCGACCACGGCCGCCGAGCCTTTCAGCGTGTGTGCCGATCGACGTAGCGCACCCGCGTCGCCGTCATCGATCGCGCGACGGATCTCCTCGAGCCATTTCGGCGCCTGCTCCAGCAGCGTCGCCGCCACGTCCCGGAGCACGCCGACATCGCCGCCGGTCTGACGGAGTGCCTCGTCACGGTCGAACGCGGTTTCGTGCACGGTCGTTTCCTCCGCTGCCGTTGACGATGACGATTCCGGCCGAGGCTGCGCGTGGCCCCACGACTCGACGATACGGTAGAGCTCCGCGGCGCGGATCGGCTTCGCAATGTAGTCGTCCATGCCCGCCTGCAGGCAACGTTCGCGGTCCCCCTTCATCGCGTTGGCCGTCATCGCGATGATGGTGGTGTGACCCCCGGCCATGGTCTCGCGGGCCCGAATCGCGCGGGTCGCTTCGAACCCGTCCATCTCCGGCATCTGCACATCCATCAGCACGAGGTCGAAGCGGTCGGCGACCAGGGTGGAAACGGCCTCGCGGCCGTTGCCGACCACGATCACTTCGTGCCCGCGGCGTTCCAGGAGACTTACGGCGACCTTCTGGTTGACCGGGCTGTCCTCGGCAAGCAGAATGCGCAGCGGGGTCGCCGCTTCGTCGGCCGTCGCGACGACGGGCGCTTCGTCTTCGGGCGGCGGTTCCGCGTCGAGCGATGTGAGGATCGCCGTGAGCAGATCCGACTGCTTGACCGGCTTGGTGAGCACGTCGGCGATCCCGAGATCGGCGATGCGCTCGTCGTCCACTAGCTTGCCCGCCGAGGACAGGACCAGAATGGGTAGGTCCCGCAGCTCCAACGTATCGCGGATTTCACGCGCCAGTCCGTAGCCGTCCATGTTCGGCATCATCAGGTCCGTGATGACGAGGCCGAACGGGTTTCCGGACCGCATCGCCTCGCGCAGCGCAACCAGGCCGGCCGTCCCGCTGGACGTGGTCTCGGCCACGACACCCCAGCTCTCGAGCATTTCCTCGAGGATGACGCGGTTCGTCGCGTTGTCGTCCACGACGAGCACGCGCAGTCCGCGGACGGGGAGCGTCGATCGCACCGGCGCCGCGCCTCCCGTGCCGAGCAAGAACGGCACCGTGAAGTGGAACGTGCTGCCGCGGTCGACTTCGCTCTCCAGCCAGATCCGGCCCCCCATCAGTGAAACGATCTGTGACGAGATGGCGAGACCGAGACCCGTGCCGCCGTGACGCCGTGTCGTCGATGTGTCGGCCTGCCGGAACGCATCGAAGATCTCCTTGTGCTTGGCGGCCGCGATGCCGGGTCCGGTGTCGCGGACGGCGACGTGCAGCATGACGCTCGACTCGTCCAGCCGCTCGTTCTCCACGCTCAACACGACCTCGCCGTGCTCCGTGAACTTGACCGCATTGCCGACCAGGTTCACCACGATCTGGCGCAGCCGGCCGGGATCGCCGAGCAGGGCGTCGGGCACGTCGACGTCGATGTCGTTGGCCAGCTCGAGGCCTTTCTCCGACGTCAGAGTCGCGACGGAGTGGAGCGCGTCGCCGATCGTCTCCCGCAGGCTGAACTGGACGGTCTCGAGGTCGAGCCGGCCGGCCTCGATCTTCGAGAAGTCCAGGATGTCGTTGAGCAGGTCGAGCAACGCGTCGGCGGACTGCTCGACGACGCGCAATCCATCCCGCTGCCGGTCCGACAGATCCGTCCGCAGCAGTAGCTCCGTCATGCCGATGATGCCGTTCATCGGCGTACGGATTTCGTGACTCATGTTCGCGAGGAAGTCGCTCTTCGCGCGGTTCGCCTCATCGGCGGCCCGCCGCGCGGCCTCCGCCTCGTCCCGTGAGCGGGCCAGCTCCTCATCGAAGCGCGCGCTGCGCAGACCGATCCACCAGGCCAGCACGAGGAAGACGACCGCGTTCGCCAGCGCGAATACGGTGACGCCCGTCTCGAAGCCGATGTAGCCGCGCCGTTCCGCCTGGATGCGGATGAGGCCGAACAGGATTGGGATGATGAGGGCGGCAGGAATCAAGCGGCGGGTCATGATGCCGCCGGCCGTCGAGCTGACCAGTGTCGCGATCGGCTCGCGGCCCGGCCGCATCGCCAGGATGCCGGCGCACAGCAACGCGAACCCGATGGCCGTGTTCAACGCCATCGGGATGTATCCCGCCACGCCGTAGAAGGCGACGACTTGATAGAGGTAGCCGACGAGCGACATGAAGGTGATCAGGGCGGCCACGAGCACGCAGGCGAGGGCGATACGGCGGCCGTGCCAGGCGTCGCGGTCGAGGACGGCGAGCGCCGTACCGGTGAGCAGGAAATTCAGCGCGGTGTTGGGCGCCATCCTGTTCTCGCCGAGCTGGCTCGGGTAGAGCAACGCATCCACGGACGGCAGGAAACCGGCAACGTCATCCAACAGTGTGAGCAGCGCGAGCACGGTGATGCCAATGCCAAGGGCGCAGCCGGCCGCGGAACGCCACCGGCCCGGCGGGTCCGGCCGGAGCAGCAGCAGGGTGCCCCCGGCCAGGGCGAAGAGCAGCGCGGTCAGCGGGTTCATGGCGACGCCGCCCGAGCCGAGCGGGCTGCGCAGGACCGTAATGTCCATCTGCCAGCCGATGAGGACGAGCAGCGAAAGGATGCACAGCGTGATGCCACTGCCGATCGCGATGATCCGCATCAACGTCAGCTGGTTCGGGCTGGATGGTGCCGTCACGGGAAGATTCCACGGGACAGCTTGGCTTCCGTCACGCGTGCAATGCCTTCGACCATCGCAGCGGTCCGCATGTCGAGGCCGTCGCGTTCGGCGCGTGTAGCGACGCGCGAAAACGCGCCTTCCAGCGCCTTGCGCAGGCGCGCATTGATCTCGTCGAGCGTCCACATGTAGTTTTGCGTCCCCTGCACCCACTCGAAATAGGAAACGGTCACGCCCCCCGCGTTGGCGAGGATGTCGGGCAGCAGATAAACGCCGTTCCGTGTCAGGATCTCGTCCGCCTCGAGCGTAGTCGGGCCATTCGCGCCTTCGGCCAGGATGCGGCAGCGTATGCGCGGCGCATTCGCCGCCGTGATCTGATTCTGTAAAGCGCACGGGGCCAGCACGTCGCACTCGAGCTCGAGCAGGTCGGCGTTGCTGATGGGCTCGCCACCGGGGAAGCCCTCGAGCACACGGTGCTCGCGAACCCACTCCTGCAGCGCGTCCACATCGAGTCCGCGGTCATTGTGAATGCCGCCACTGACATCGCTCACGGCCAGGATGCTGGCGCCATCGTCGGCCAGGAAGCGGGCCGCATGACTGCCGACGTTGCCGAAGCCCTGGACGACGGCCGTCGCGCCTTTCAGTTCGAGGCCGATCTTACTGGCCGCTTCTTCGATGACGTAGACGACGCCCCGCCCCGTCGCCTCGCGCCGACCCAGCGAGCCGCCCAGCACGACCGGCTTTCCGGTCACGACAGTGGGCACACTGTAACCGACTTGCTGGCTGTACGTGTCCATGAGCCACGCCATGACCTGTTCATCCGTGCCCATGTCCGGAGCCGGGATGTCCTTGTCCGGCCCGAGAATCGGATGGATCTCCGACGTGTACCGGCGCGTCAGCCGTTGCAGCTCGCTGCGTGACAATCCCGTCGGGTCGACGCGCACGCCTCCTTTCGCACCGCCGAAGGGCAGGTGCATCAGCGCGCACTTCCACGTCATCCACGTGGCCAGCGCGGATACCTCGCCGAGATTCACGTCCGGGTGGAAGCGGATTCCGCCCTTCGTCGGACCCATCGTCAGCACGTGCTGGACCCGGTAGCCGAAGACGGTTTCGACATCGCTCTGGTTGTCGCGCCGGAACGGGAAGGAGACGAGCATGGTTCGCTGCGGAAACAACAGCCGCTGGCGGATGTTGTCGTCCAGCTCCATCAATTGCGCAGCCTTCAGGAACTGCTGCTGCGCCAGCCGCAACATCGGAGAATTCCACTCGGCGCTGCGCGCGCGTGCCCGCTCGATCGCGTAGCGTACGGATCGAATCAGGGCGGCCGCGTCGATCTCTCCCTTGACCAGGTAATCGTGGGCGCCGCCTTCCACGGCCCGCGCACCCAGCTTCAAGTCGTCGAGACCAGTCAGAATCACGACCGGCGTACCGTCGGCGTGCGCACGGAACCGGTAGAACGTCTCGATCTCCTCGCTGTCGGGCAGAATCAGGTCGAGCAACACGACATCCACGCCGCCCCGGTTGATGCGCTCGATGCCGGCCGCCAGCGAGCCGGCGAGGTCGACTTCGAAGGCGGGCGAGCGGGATTGTGAGAGCAGGCCCTGGATGAGGCGGGCCTGTACCGGGTTGTCCTCGACGAGGAGGACGCGGACGGCCGAGTCTCGCATGGACGACCTCATTGCGACGAGCGGAGCGGGCCCCGGGCGGCGGGCCAACGCATGAATGGATGGATTGCCGCAATATGCGACGACGCGCAAGGCGGCGCACGCCAGGCCGGAACCGACGTGCCCTCGGCCATTGCCGAGGAGGTTGAACCTCCGTCAATTCGAAGGCAGCTTCGTCTGCACGGTCCGGTTCCCGAACGCCGAGGTGCTCATGCGCGCCAGCCTACTCCGACTGTCCGTCGTTCTCACCGCGCTGCTGGCCAGTCAGGCGGCCTTCACCGAAGGGCTGGTCGCGCAGGTCGCTGGTGATGGTGGCCCGATCCCGCTCGGCACGACGCGTGGCGAGCGGTACGAGCGGCTCGTCATCCGCAACGCGACCATCGTGAGTGGCCGGGGCACGCCGTCCACGAACCGCGGCATGCCGCCGGAAGGTCCGGTCGACATCGTGATCGAGGGCAACCGGATCGTGAACCTGATCCCCGTCGATCCGGTGAACGCGGCGAGTGGGAGGGGGCGTGTGAGCGGCGATCGCATCATCGACGCGACGG
>JBFJPA010000260.1:0-6875 GCA_041617355.1 Longimicrobiales bacterium | reverse complement strand
GACGCCGCCTGCCGCTCCGGCGGGTAATCCGCAATCCGTCGCTCGATGAATCGCGTCTTCAATTCGCCCGTCACCGGCAGCAGCGGTGCGCCCGTGCGCACGATGCGGCGGAGCGGCCCATCCGCGCCGAACACGAGAATCTCCGGCGCGTCCTGCGTTCCCACATACAGCTCGTCACCATGCGTGACGACCCGCGTCAGGCGCGCGAACGGCGGCGCGGTCAGCTCCACCGACGTGATCTGTCCGCCGCTCTGCGATATGCGCACGAATCGATCCGCTCCCGGCCAAACACCCAGCGTGTCGAACGTCGCCGCGCCCGCTCGAAACGCCAGAACCGCGACGTCGGGTCGCGCCAGGCCCTGTTCCGGCAACGATGCGCCGAGGTTCAGCGACGAGATCGTCAGCCACCGACCATCCGCGACTCGCCCGATCACGTTCAGGATGCCGCTCCCGCTCGTGCCGAACTCGCCCGCGATCGCTCCGGCACCGTCGAGCAGCGTCACGCGCGCCGCGCCTCCGTCCACGACCGCGACCGTGTCTCCGCCGAGCGGGAGCAACCAAGACATCCGCGTGAACTCGCCCGGCCCACCGCCTGCACGGCCCATCGAGCGGAGCCAACGTCCGTCAGCGTCGTACCAGCGAACCTCCGACGTGCCGGCATTGGCGATCACGACCCGCCCGTCGTCGAGTCGCGTCGCGCCCACGACGCGATACAGCGTCTCCGTCTCGACACCTTCCGCGGAGCCCACATCCAGCGCGGGTGAAGCCTCCACGGTCCACTGCACCGACTCCGCGAGGCCCAACGCCAGATTCTCCGCAATGCGGATCCCGGCACTGTCGCGCTGGACGGTGACGGCGCGGCGCTCCTCCGCGGCACAGCCCGCAACGCCGGCGATGAGAACCAGAAGTCCGCTCCGCGCCAGCGTCGACCGGCGTAGACGTGTGAACGGGGAACCGATTGGGTGATGTACCGTTTTCATGAAAACGACCCAGGGCATCAGCGGGTTCGTGAACCGAGTGGGTGCGGCGTATCTACGGCTTTTCCCGTAGATAGCGCCTCGCTCTCCCCGACGCAAGTCGACCGCCCGATCGATTTCGATGGCTTCCGTGAGGGTTTTGATGGCACCACGCCCGATTCTCCGAACGGTATTCGTGCTCACGGCAGCGGCCTGGACACTGGCGTGCGAACCGCCGGCCGCGTCGGCGGACACGAGCAACGTGGCCGGCGCGCCGTGTCCACCGGCCGCTCCAGGCTCGAACGACGCGGGATCGCGCACGGTTCCCGGCCTGCCCGGGTCGCGCGGCCTGCCCGCCTCGTTCGGCGTAAACCTCCCGAGCTGAGCCAACGCTCCCGGCGGCCGGCGAGTCCGGCGCGCCCCGCCCGTCTTGACGGTGCGGGGCGGTGGTGTTATCCCTCTACATATCGTTCTCGATATAGATAGAGGTCGATCATGAGCAAGCCGGTTCGACTCACCCTGCCCACCGCCCTCGCGCTGCTCGGCATCCAGCGCGGGTACCGCTACGGCTTCGAGCTGATCGAGGCGTCCGGACTCGGGGCGGGCACCGTATACCCGATTCTGCGACGGCTCGAGGATGCGGGCTGTGTCGCAGGCGCGTGGGAGCCCGTGTCGCGTTCGCGCGCGGAAGGCCGGCCGCCGCGGCGGTATTACCGGTTGACGAGCGCGGGGGAAGCGCTGCTGAGTGACGCGTTGGAGCGGTATCCGGCGGTCGAGCGGGCGTACGGGGCGAGGGCCCCATCACCCCGGCACGCCTGAGGTCGGTCATGCGGGAAGGTCGGCAACCGACAGGATCTCGGATCGTACGCGCGGCGGCATCCCTGGTGCCGTGGTGGCGGCGGGACGAGTGGGTCGCGGAGTGGGAAGGCGAGCTGGCGTGGGCAGAGGCGGTAGCGCCGCGGGGCGTCGTTGCCCGCATGAAGCTGCGTTTGCGAGCGCTTGCCGCGATCCGCGACGGCCTGTGGCTGCGACATCGACACGGAAGGCAGGGTGTGATGCGGCAGGATGTGGGCGAGTCGCTCCGGTCGTTGCGGAAGCGGCCGGGCTTCACGGCCACGGTGGTCCTGACGCTGGCGCTCGGCATCGGTGGAGCCACGACGGTGTTCAGCATGGTGGATGCGCTGTTGCTTCGCTCGTTGCCGTATCCGGAGCATGAGCGGCTGGCGGAAGTCTGGCGTCGCTCGCCGGATGGGTTCGGCCTTCCGGATCTGGATGCGGACGCGCTGGCGCTGTGGCGGGACCAGCGCGGGTTGTTCGAGCGGATCGAAGTGTTCACCCAACGCGGCGCGGTGCTGACCGGACTGGGCGAACCGACGGTGGTCGGCGTGGTGCACGCGACGCCGGGTCTGTTCGAGCTGCTCGGTTTGCCGCCCGTGCGCGGACGCACCTTCGAGCGAGCGGAATCGACATCGGGTGAGCGCGTGGCGCTCGTATCGGAGCAGTTCTGGCGGACGCGGATGGGCGCCGAAGCGGGCTCCGTCGGTGCCACGCTGTTCCTCGATGACGAGCCGTACACGGTCGTCGGCGGGTTGCCGCGGAGTTTCCGCTATCCGCGAGCGAGCGTGGAGATCTACCTGCCCCTGGATGATCGAGACATCAGGGGCGCGCGCGGCCTCGCGTTGCTCCCGCCCGGAGTGGCGGTCGAGACCGTGACTGAACACGCGACGCAGCTGGCGGCGCGTTTCGCGAAGGAGCAGCCGCGCGCCCGCGGCTGGGGCCTGTTCGTGTTCCCGCTCGACCGCGGGAACCGGCTGGACGAGCGAGCGCGGACGGCGCTGTTCCTGCTCGGCGTGGCCGTGCTCGCGGTGCTGCTGATCGGCTGTGCGAATGCCGCGAATCTGCTGCTCGTACACGCGGCGTCGCGCAATCGTGAGCTGGCCGTCCGTGCTGCGCTCGGCGCGACGCGCGGGCGCATCGTCCGATTGCTGCTGACGGAGTGCATCCTGCTCGGCGCGTTCGCGGCGACCCTCGGCGTGGTCATCGCGTGGGCGGCGACGCAGGGATTGTCCGCGATCCTGCCGACGTCGCAGGCCGTCTTTGGCCCGAACGAAATGCGCCTGGACATGCGGGTTCTCGGCTTTGCGGTCGGACTCGCCGTCGCGACGTCGTTGCTGTTCGGCACGGCGCCGGCGCTCGTCGCGAGTCGGAGCCGTGTCGGGCTGACGGGCGCCGAGCGCGCGTCGACCGGTAGTCGCGGCATCCGCCGCGCGCACGCTGTTCTTGCCATCGCCGAGCTGGCCCTTGCCATGACCCTGCTCGTGTCCGCCGGCCTGCTGCTGCGCAGCTTCCGCGCGATGGTCGCCGAGGATCCGGGATTCGACGCCGAAGGCTTGCTGCTCACGAACCTGTGGCTGCCATCCTACCGCTACACGGATGCGGCGAGTAGACGCGCTTTCTTCGAGACGGCCGCCGAACGGTTGCGTGGCCTGCCGGGCGTGCGCGACGTCTCGCTCGCCAGTGAAGCGCCGCCGAGCGCCGGTTTCTCGTTCGGCTTGAAGCTGCAGGCAGAAGGCCGGGACGCCGAGGAAACGGGCCAACCCGAGCTGATGCCCGTTGCCGATGTCGACGCGCGCTACTTCGACGTGCTCGGGATCGAGATCGTTCAAGGCCGTCCGTTCGGACCCGAGGACGCGGGCGGTCCGCCGGTCGCCATCGTCGACGAGAACCTCGCGCGTTGGCTCTGGCCGCAAGGTGTCGCGGTGGGTCAGCGTTTCCGGCTCGACGATGACGGCGAGTGGCTCACGGTCGTCGGTGTCGCCCGGGACGTGCTCATGTTCGGCGTAGCCGGAATGCGCTCATCGAACAGCATGTGTGCGAGCGGGAAGTGTGAGTACGAGGTGTACCGGCCCTTGGCACAGACACGGCACAGTGGCCAGCACACGATCGTCATGCGGGTGGACGGCGACATGCGTGCCACACTCTCCGCTGCGAGGGCTGCGCTGCGGGAACTGGACGCATCGCTGCCGCTGCAAGCGTTCGAGCCGATGCGTCAGCGCTTCGTCGGCACGCTCGACGAACCGCGTTTCCTGCTGCGGCTGATCACGACGTTTTCGATCGTTGCGCTGCTGCTCGCCACGATCGGTGTCTACGCCGTGCTCGCCTGGAGCGTGGCCCGTCGCACGCGCGAGTTCGGCGTGCGCATCGCGCTGGGTGCGCGCAGCCGGGACCTGTTACGCCACGTCCTGGCTCGGGGTGCCGTATTCGCGTCGGCCGGCGTCGCACTCGGGCTGGTCGGCGCAAGCGCCGTTTCGCGACTCTTGCGAGGCTTGTTGTACGGCGTGGGGCCGGCGGATCCGGTTGCACTCATCGCGGCAGTCGTGCTGCTGGGCGGGATCGCGCTCGTCGCGACCGTCGTTCCGGCCCGGCGCGCCACGCGGGTCAGCCCACTCGAAGCGCTGCGCATGGAATGACGCGGGAGGGGCGTTGACCCCGGGCGGGCGCGCGACGTATGCTCGCGCGTCCGGCGTTCGACATCCCCCTCGCCGTCACGGTCAACTCATGCGCCAACCCGGAATCGCCCTCGCACTTCTCGCGACCGGCGTGGCGCCTGCCGCCGCGCAGGTGCCGCAGGCCCGCTTCGACTCGGCGTATTACGCGTGGGACGCGGGCCGCTATGACGACGCGCTCGACCGGCTGGCCGCGATCCTCGCGGCAGCTGGCGGCGAAGCCGTCCTGGAGCCGATCGCGCTGCTCACGGGCGAGCTGTACCGCACCCGCGAGATCACGACGGACGGCCACACGGTCTCATGGAGTCCGGACGGACGCTGGTTCGCATACGAGCGCGGCACGGGCAATGAGCGCTCGACCGTAATCTGGGACGCGCGCGCACCGCGCGAGGTCGGCGTCGTGCAGGGGTGGGGGCTGGTTTTTTCACCGGACGGTGAGGGCGCGGCGTTCCTGCGCGGCGGGCCGGGCGGCGTCGCGGTCCTCGCGCAGCTGGACCTCGCGTCCATGCGCGCCGAGGATACGGCGACACCTGGACTCAATTTGTTGGCCGTGCGGTTCGGCGTCGACCGGGGGCTGCTGCTCTCCGCGAGCGATTCCGCCGACATACTGCGCATCTACCGACTCCTGCCGGACGGCACGCCTTACGCGCTCACGGCAGACGATGCGTCGCGCGCGGATTCTCGCCCGATCAGCCCGAGCCACGTCCTGTACGCGGTCGGTCGTGATCGCGTCGGCGTGCTGAACCTGGGCACCGGTGACGTGCGAGAATACGCGGGTACGGATGCGGCTGCTTCGGCCGACGGCTCACGGGTCGCATGGGTCGCGCGGGAGAGTGAGGCGTGGGTGCTGAACGTGCTGGATGTCGCGGCCGGCTCGGTCACCACGGCGCGCCGCGCGGACGTGCCGCTCGCGAGCCCCGCGCTGTCCGCTGACGGAGGACGCGTGGCGTTCCAGATGATGCTACGCGAAGACTGGGAGATCTACGTTGCCGACGCCGACGGCACGGACGAGGAGCGACTGACGCACGAGATCCAGCACGACCTCTTCCCGCGCTTCCTGTCGGACGGCCGCATCCTCGCCGTCATGGGCGAAGGCCGCCATCGCCGGTCGTACCTGTATGATCCGGTCACGAAGCGGCGGACCCGATTGCACCACAACAACACCGTGCGGACGGTCGCGCCCGAGTACGAGTGGGCGCTGTCCCCGGATGGCATGCAGCTATTGATCGGGGCGGAGCGCGATGGCGACACCGTCTCGCCGGAGCGCGGCGTGTACCTGATGTCGCTGGACCAGCGCGTCACCTTGGACGAAGTGCGCGACCGCATCGCGACGGAGCTGGCAAAGGAACGCGCACTGCGCGCCGAGGGCGAACGGAGCTTTGCACCGATCCACGCCGACGTCACGAACGTCGTGTCCCGCGTCTCGACGGCGCGCATTTACGGCTACGCCGCCGACCTGTTCACGTTCGACTCGAAGTACATCACGCGTCCCGGCAACGCGAAGGCCATCGAATACATCGCGGCGAAGTTGCGCGAATGGGGTTACGAGCCCGAGCTGCAGTGGTTCACCGTGCGGCCGCGCATCCGGACGGCAGAGGGGTTCGCGCAGGGTCCGGAGGTGCGCACCGCGAACGTCATCGCGAAGCTGCCCGGAACGGTGCATCCGGAGCTGATCTACGTGGTGAGCAGTCATTTCGACTCGGTCGACCGCGGCCCGGGCGCCGATGACAACAGCTCCGGCACGAGTGCGCTGCTCGAAGCGGCGCGCGTGCTGAAGGATTCGCCACAGCCCGCGACGCTGCATTTCGCGTTCTTCACGGGGGAAGAGGCCGGGCTGCTGGGCAGCCGGCACTATGTGCGCACGGCGTCCGAGCGTGGTGATCGCATCGTCGGCGCGCTCAACAACGACATGATCGGCTTCAAGAACGACCACCGCCTCGACAACACGATCCGCTATTCGAACGACGGCATCCGCGACATCCAGCACGCCGCCGCGTTCCTGTTCACGAATCTGATCACGTACGATGCGAAGTACTACAAGAGCACGGATGCAGCAGCATACTACGAGGCGTACGGTGACATCGTCGGCGGCATCGGCAGTTATCCCATCCTCGGCAATCCGCACTACCACCAGAGCCACGACGTGCTCGAGACCATCGACCAGCAGCTGGTCGCCGAGGTCTCGAAGACGACGGTTGCCACGCTCATGCGGCTCGCCGCATCGCCGGCCCGGCTGAGCGGGGTCGAGCTGACGGGCAGGCGCGCGATGTGGCCAGCCGCTGCCGAGCGCGATGTCATCGAGTACATCGTCGCGTGGGGACCCGCCGCGCAACCGCTGCGCGACCAGGTCCGCGTCCGCGAGACGAGCCTCGAGTTTCGCACGACGCTCCCGCCCGGCACCGTCGTGTCCGTG
>JBFJPA010000259.1:0-6882 GCA_041617355.1 Longimicrobiales bacterium | reverse complement strand
GGCGCGGATCTCGAGATCGCCTGCTGTCCGCACCCGCCCGGCCCACCCGTCTGCTGGTGTCGCAAGCCGCAGCCCGGGCTCATCCTGGAATTCGCGGAGCGGCGCAACGTATCGCTCGCGGACTCGCTCTACGTGGGCCGCGCGGCCGCGGACCGGACGCTGGCCGCGCGGCTCGGCATGCGGTACGAGGAGCACGACGCGTTTTTCGGGTAGCCCTACGCAACGGCTACGTATTCGCCGCCCACCTGCTACGCACCACCTCCGATAACCCGTTGTCGTTCAGAACTGTACCGTTCCACTGCACGGTCGGATGGCGGCCGTGTTCGGAGCGTGCGGCCGGCGGTCCGCACGGGATTCCCGGGAGCGGAACATGCCGTGGATCGGTCGCGTCGGAGTCCGTACGGAGGGCGCCAGGCGCCAGATCGTCTCCGCCGTCGAGCAGGTTGGTGAGCTGACGCTGATCGGGACGGCCCTGATGCGGGTGGTGGTACGACCCCGCGCATGGTTCGGCGCGACGCTGCAGGAAGCGAACCGGCAGGTCTTCGACGCCCTCCCGCTGACAGTCTTCCTGGCCGCGCTGGGTGGTGCGCTCGTCTCGCAACAGACCGGCTATCAGTTCCAGGGCACACTCCCGCCGTGGGTCGTTGGCAGCATCGTCGCCGCCAGTGCGATCACGGAGCTGGCCCCGCTGTTCACGGGCTTCGCGCTGGTCGGGACGGTCGGGACGCGCATTGCCGCCGAGGTCGCGGCGATGCGAGTGACACAGCAGATCGACGCGCTCGAGGTCATGGGCCGCGACCCCGTCGAGCACCTGGTCGCGCCCCGCGTCCTCGCGGGAATGCTGACCGGACCGCTCGTGATGTGCTTCGCGCTGGTCGCATCCATGCTCGCCGGCTGGGCGTTCGCACTCCTCACGACGCGCGCAGGCACGGCGGACTTCTGGTTCGGCGTCCGCCACTACATGCGCGATTTCCCGCTCTTCTTCGCCCTGATCAAGGGCTGGGCATTCGGCGCCGTGATCACGTTCGCCGCTTGCTACGCCGGCTTCGAGACACGCGGTGGCTCTGCCGGTGTCGGCCGCAGCGTGTGTCGGGGAGTCATGTGGATGATCGCCGCGATCATCCTGACGGATACCGCACTCGTCCCGCTGCTAAAGGTGGTGCGCATATGATTCACATCGAACGTCTGCACAAGGTGCTGGGTGGCCGGCCCGTGCTGAAGGGCTTGGACCTCGAGGTCCGGACCGGCGAAGTCGTGGCCCTGGTCGGCGCGTCCGGTGCAGGCAAGAGCGTCCTGCTGCAGCATGTCGTCGGATTGCAGTTGCCCGATGACGGTGACATCCGCATCGACGGCGAGTCCGTGGTCCACGCAACGGCGCGGGAGCTCCGCCGGCTTCGCCGTCGCATCGGCTTCGTCTTCCAGGACGCGGCGCTGCTCGATTCGCTCACGATCCGGGAGAACCTACGGCTCGCACTCGATGATCGTGAGTGTCGGCGCAACCCGACCTACGCGGCGGATCGTCTCTGCTACGCCCTGGACCTGGTCCGCCTGCCCTCGCACGTCCTCGACCGGTTTCCCGATGAGTTGTCAGGTGGCATGCGCAAACGCGCAGGCGTGGCGCGCGCGATCATGCACACACCCGACGTCCTGCTCTACGACGAGCCGACGACGGGGCTCGACCCGATCAACCTCGCGGCCATCAACGAGCTCATCATCCGGTCACGCGATACGCTCGGCGCGACCAGCATTGTCGTGACGCACGATCTCGCGTCGCTCCCGGCCATTGCCGACCGGGTCGCCTTCCTGAAGGACGGCCGGATCGCGTTCACGGGCGCTCCGGACGAGTTCGCGCACTCGCCCGATCCGGTCATCACGGCGTTCCTGCTCCGCCACGCGGCGGGCCTGCCGTCATCCGCGTTGTCTCACCCTGTCCACCGGGAGGTCCAACGATGACCTACAGCAGAGGCCGCAGCGGCCTGCGCGTCGGCATCCTGTCGATCGCCGGCACGGTCTCCTTCGCGGGCCTGTTCTTCTATTCGACCAACCGCGTGCTGGGCGCCGTCCGCTCGACCATCTACGTGCGGCTGAACGCGGCGGACGGACTGCAGCGCGGCGATGCTGTGCTGCACCGGGGAGTGGACGTCGGCGATGTCAAGGCGATCGAGTTCGCCGACGACGATGTCGTGATCCGCGTCCGGCTGACCCAGGCCGTGCCGGTCTCGGCCGGTGCTCGTGCCGCGATGGTCGCGGCGGACATCTTCGGGCGGCAGTCGATCGTGATCCGCGATGACCAGCCGTCCCCGCGGCCGCTCATGGACGGCGACACCATCGCGGGCGCCGCGCCCGTCTCGATGACGGCGCGCTTCGAAGACCTCGGCGAGCGCGTCGGCGACCTGCTCTCCGAGCGCACGCTGGCGGACGTGCACACGACCCTGAGCGGCGCTGGCGCCGCGGCCGCAAGCGCTGCCGGTGCCGCTTCACGGATCAGCAATCTCGCCGAAAACGCCGATGCCTTGATCGCCGAGCAGCGGCCGGCCCTCGCCGGCCTCACACAAGACGCTGGCTTGCTCATCCGCGACATCCGGGATGCTGCGCGGCCGGCGGAGTTGGCCCTGCTCCAGGAGAACCTTCGAATCGCCGCGCAGAACCTTGCCGCGGTGACGACCACGATGGACAGCGCAGCGACTCGCCTGACGCGGATCCTCGAAGATGTGGAATCGGGTCGCGGCAGCGCCGGCCGACTGTTGACGGATCCGGAGCTCTACGAGCGGGCGACGGGCTCGCTGGTCGCACTCGAGCAACTGCTCGATGACGTGCGCAGGAACCCGAAACGGTACGTCACCATCAAGGTGTTCTGAGGTCACGCCATGACGGGAATTCTGCTTCTGGGGACCTGCCTCCTCGGTGCCGTCCTTCCGGGCGCCGGCTCGGAGCTGTACCTGATCGCTGCCGCGGTGCTCGCCGAGCGTCCGGTGCTGGTAATGCTCGTCGTACTGGCGGCCGGTGCACAGGCCGTCGGCAAGCTCGCCGTATACGCCGCCGCGGCCACGGGCGCCCGTTCGCTCGGCCGCGCCGGTCCCGGCCTTCAGCGAATGCAGGCGGCGTTCGCCCGTTCGCCGGGCCGCGCGACGGCGATCGTGTTCGGCAGTGCGCTGACCAGCCTGCCGCCCCTCTACGTGACCACCATCGCCTGTGGAGCGGCGCGCCATGGCATCGTGCGATTCGGATTGACGGTGTTCACGGCCCGCACGCTCCGCTACGCGACGGTCGTCACACTTCTCGACTCGGTCGGGACGGTGCTGTGATGAGACTGCTGGTCGATTCCGGCGAGTTCATGCACGCGCTGCATGCGGACCTCGAAGTCGCGACGTCGTCCGCGCTCGCGCAGATGATGACCTTCGAGGGCGACCGGGCCGGCCAGCTCTTCGCGAACCTCCTCATTCGCAGCCGCTGCCAGGATCGGCGTCTCATGGTGGACAGCTTCAGTCGGCACGTGATGAGCAATTGTTTCGTGCATGCGCCAATGGCCCGGTGCGACGCCGAGTTGCGCCGCGAGCTGACCTCGACGGCAGCGACGCACGAGGCGATGCGGAGGGCGGGGGTCCGCGTCCGTTTCACGAATCCGGCCGGTCCCATGCTGCGCCGGCTTCCGGCCCGCAACCACAAGAAATCGGTCGTCATCGATGGACGCATCGCATACGTCGGCGGGCTCAACATCAGCGATCACAACTTCGCCTGGCACGACCTGATGTTGCGTATCGAGGATGTGGCAGTCGCCGCATTCCTGGCCGAAGACCTGGAGGCCACGTGGCGCGGTTGCCCGGCCCGTCGTTGGGCCGAATTCGATGGCATTGCGATCGGTACGACGGGCGGTGGCCGCCACAACCCGCGCGGGTTCGAGCCGGTCTTCGACCTCATTGCCTCCGCCCGTGTCGAGATCATCCTCGAGATGCCGTTCCTCACCTTTCCGTTCACGGACCATCTGCGGGACGCGCGGCGGCGCGGCGCGCGAGTGAGCGTCATTGCGCCAGGCCGAAGCCTGCGTGGCATGGGCCGATACCTCGAATGGGAATGTACGCGAGGCGGATTCGAGTTGTGGCGCCTGCCGGGCACGACGCATGTGAAGGCGATGCTGGTGGACGGCCGGCACCTCGTCCTGGGCTCCAGCAACTTCGATTTCCTGAGCTACCATCTCTTGCACGAGATTCTCGCGATCGTGGATGAGCCCTCCGTCGTGGCGGATTTTGCGCGTCGCGTGGCCGAAGTCGACCTCGCCCGCTCACGCTTCGTGTCGTGCGGCCGGGGTCGGTATGGAGGCGTGCGGCGCCGGTGCCTGGAGGTAGCCTGCGAAGCGGTCGTCCGCGTCAGTGGTGCGTGATCTCGCCTCGGCGCTCTGCGTCGCGAATGGTGTCGGCGAGTTCCGTACGGTTGGAGACGTCGAGCTTGCGAAACGCGTTGGTCAGGTGCGTCGTCACGGTGCGGACGGAGATGCCGAATTGCTTGGCGATCGCCTTGTTGGAGAGGCCCTCGGCGACGGCCCGCGCAAGTTCCAGCTCGCGACCCGTCAGGCCGACCGCTCCCGGCGCGGGCCGCTTCGTGGGAGGCCTTGCCTCGAGCTCACGGAACTGGTTGCGCGTCCGTTCCAGCTCTTTCTCGGCGCCGAGCGCGAGCAGCGTCTCATGCACCACGCGCAACTCGCGCAGCGCGCCCTCCCGGTCGCCGATGTCGGCGAGACGGCCCGCGAGCTGCCGGCGCAGCCGTGTCGCATCAGGGACAAACGGAATCGCCTCCAGACGCGCGGCCGCTTGGCGCATGAGGTCCGCCCCTCGTGGGACATCGCCTTTCAGCCAGACGACGAGCGCGTCGCAGGCATCGGCCCACGCGAGACCGAGCTGGTTGCCGAACCGTTCGGCACCCGCGCGCAGAAGGGCACCATACCGCTGGGCGCGCTCGAGATCCCGCAGATAGAGCGACGCTTCGGCCGCCACCGGCAGGAGCCGGTGAACCGCCCAGACATCGTAGCCGGTGCGATCGACGATCTCGAGGCCCGCTTCCGCGATCGCGATTGCGCCGTTGTAATCGCCCGTGACGAGGCAGTAGCTGGCCCGGCCGATGTGCGCCGGGATCACGGCGTGCACGCTTGCCGGTGCAGGTGTCGCATCGCCGGTGTCCGGCATTGCCCCATCGCCGCGATCGTCAGACCCGCCCGCGCCACGCGCAAGATCCCACGCCTCGTCGATGTACGCCTTGCCACGCGCGAGATCATGACGCCCGAGATAGATCAGGGCCGTCCAGACGAGGAGTCGCGGCAGAAGTGCGGGCTGGTTGAGGACCCGGGCCATGTTGATCGCGTTCTCGCCGATATTGAGCCCTTCATCCCAGCGGCCTCCGCCGAATGCGAACTCGACCGCAATCTCGGCAGACCAGATGCGGAGCAAAGGCGAGCGCAGCTGATCGGCGACGGCATCGCAACGCGCGAGGCTCGCCGTCAGCCGGTCGGCATTTCCGGTCAGGCCGGCGAGGACGGCCATCGCCCAGTGCACCCAGAACGAGAGCACGACATCGCCCGTCTTCTCGGCAAGCTCGAGTGCGCGCTGGCCGTGCCGTTCAGCCTGTTCCGGCGGACCCGTCCAGAGAAAGATGAGCAGGAATGCACGGTGTACGCGCGCGAGCAGGCCGTCCGACCCCAGCTGTTCCGCCCGCTCGCGTGCCGCCTCCAGCTCGTGCAAGGCCTCGGCCGCGCGGCCCAGCTCCTGGAGACACAGGCCACGAGCGACCTGGAGCATGGCCAGTCGCGCGGGATCACCGGCCTCGCGGGCCGCCGCGGCACCCGCCTCGAAGTGCTGGAGCGCGGGTGCAGCCCGGCCGGTCCAGTA
Organism: Longimicrobiales bacterium; assembly: GCA_041617355.1. GTDB lineage: Bacteria > Gemmatimonadota > Gemmatimonadetes > Longimicrobiales > RSA9 > JBFJPA01. The sequence goes on along the minus strand of JBFJPA010000259.1, from coordinate 1,006 downwards.
ATATGCAAGGCCCAGGCGCCGCTCGGTTTGCGCGACGACCTCTGGACTGCCCGCCGCGCGTGCCACGGCACACGCTCGCTCCCACAGTTCAATGGCACCTTCGGTCCGGCCCAACCTCTGGTGCGCGTGTGCCAGGGCGGCGATCAGGCGGGCACTCTCCACGTCGGTGCACGCGACCGCCCCGCTGTCGACGCGATCCAGAGCGGCACGCAGGTACTTCAACGCCTCGGGATTGGCGTAGGCGACCAGCGCGGCGCGTCCGGCGGCCTCGAGATAGCGAACCGCCTTGTCCGCCAGCGACTGATCGATGGCGCGCGCATAGTGGTAGGCCAGCTCACCAACGGCCGTGGGTCGCGTCGTACCGTGCAGTTCCTCGAGCGCCTGCGCGACGGCGCCGTGGAGCACACCCGCGCGGGCACGGCCGAGATTCGCGTACAGCGTCTCCCGCACGACGGGGTGTTCGAATTCGTACGAAACCGTGTCACCCTCTCCGGTTTCGACCAGGATGCGGTGTCGCACGAGTTGATCGAGGATCGGCAGCAACGCGGCAGCGGTCAGGCCCGACACGGCCAGCAGCTGATCGAAGCGGAACCGGTCGCCCAGCACGGCGGCGAGCTCGGTCACGCGCGCGGCCGGCTCGTCCAACCGCGCAGCTCGCAGCGCGACGGTCGCACGTACCGACTCGGGCAGGACGAGCTCCTCCAGATCCCAGCCCAGCCAGACGCCGTTTTCGACGTAGAGGCTGCGGGACTCCACGAGTGCCTTGAGGACCTCTTCGATGAAGAACGGATTGCCGCGCGTCCACCCGAAGAGAAGCGCCGTGAACGGTCGGCCGACCGACTCCGGAATCCTGAACGTCGTGCGCACCAGCTCTTCCGTCGCCGCATACGTCAGGCGCGGCACGGTGTGGCAGGCCGCGACCTCCAGCGAAACGAGGGATCGCTCCATGTCCCGAAGCCACGAATTCGGCGAATCCACATCGGTCCGACAGGTGCCGAGGAACGCG
>JBFJPA010000258.1:0-6897 GCA_041617355.1 Longimicrobiales bacterium | reverse complement strand
GTACGGGCCCACGCGAAATCCGCACGATCCGGCGCGCGTGCCGGGCGGCTCGTCTGGCGGGTCCGCGGCGGCGGTCGCGGCCGGCATGGTCACGGCCGCGCTCGGCTCGGAGACCGGAGGCTCCGTGCGGCAGCCGGCCGCGTTCTGTGGCGTGGTCGGCGTGAAGCCGAGCTACGGACGCGTGAGTCGGTACGGACTCGTCGCCTTCGCTTCGTCGCTCGATTGCGTGGGCGTGTTTGGCCGCAGCGTTTCCGACGCCGCGCAGGTGCTGCAGGTCATTGCCGGGGCCGATCCGCTGGATGCGACGTGTTCACGTCGGCCAGTGCCCGATTGCGTGGCGGCGTGTGACAGCCGCGTGCGCGGCATCACGATCGGCGTTCCCCGCGAATACTTCCCGCCAGAACTGGACGCCGGCGTGGACCGCCTGTGCGAAGAGACACTGGAGGGCTTGCGTGCGCAGGGCGCGGAAGTGCGCGAGATCTCGCTGCCACACACACGGTGGGCCATTCCGGTCTACTACCTGCTGGCCCCCGCCGAAGCATCCAGCAACCTGGCTCGTTACGATGGCGTTCGCTTCGGTCCACGCGCGCCGGGCGCCGACGCGACCGTGGCCCTGTACGAGCAGACGAGGTCCGCCGGCTTCGGCGACGAGGTCAAACGCCGGATCATGCTTGGCACGTTCGCGCTGTCCGCCGGCTACCACGACCAGTATTACGGGCGTGCGCAGCGCGTGCGCGGCCTGATCACGCGCGACTTCGAGCAGGCATTCGCCGGCGGAGTGGATGTGATCTTTACGCCGACGACGCCCGGACCGGCGTTTGCCCTCGGCGAGCGCGTCGATGATCCGTATGCGATGTACCTTTCGGATGTCTTCACCGTGACCGCCAACCTCGCGGCCCTGCCGGCCATCTCCGTCCCCATTGGAACGATCGACGGCTTGCCCGCCGGCGGCCAGCTGATCGCGCCACGATGGGCGGAAGACACCTTGTTCGGCGTAGCCGCCGCCATCGAACGGGTGAAGGCATGAGCACGACGTTCGAGCCCGTCATCGGGTTGGAGGTGCACGTACAACTGGCGACGCGCACCAAGCTGTTCTGCGCCGATCTCGTCAGCTTCGGTGCCGAGCCCAACGCGCACGTTTGCCCCGTTTGTCTCGGGTTGCCCGGCGCATTGCCGGTTCCGAATGAGGCCGCCATCGACCTGGGACTGCTCGCGGCGCTCGGCCTCGACTGCACGATTCACGAGTGGAGCGTATTCGCGCGCAAGAATTACTTCTACCCGGATCTGCCGAAGGGATACCAGATCACGCAGTTCGACCGGCCGATCGCGACCGCTGGCCAGCTCGACCCGGGCGACGGCGCGATCGTCCGGATTCGGCGCATTCACCTCGAGGAAGATGCGGGCAAGTCGATTCACGACCGGTTCGGGGATCGCACAGCCATCGATCTGAATCGAGCCGGCACGCCGCTCATCGAGATCGTGACGGAGCCCGATGTACAGTCGCCGGCACACGCCCGTGCGTTCCTCGGGCGGCTCAAGCAGACGCTGGAGTACCTGGAGGTCAGCGACTGCGATATGGAGAAGGGAAGCCTGCGCGTCGACGCGAACGTGTCGGTCCGGCCGGCGGGAACGACGGGTCTCGGTACGAAGACGGAAGTGAAGAACATGAATTCCTTCTCGAACGTGGAGCGTGCCCTCGCGTTCGAAATCGAGCGGCAGACGGCACTGCTCGCGACGGGTGGCACGGTCGTACACGAGACGCTCCTTTGGGACGCTGCGCGCAGCGAAGCGCGTCCCATGCGCTCGAAGGAGGAGAGCCACGACTACCGGTATTTCCCCGACCCCGACTTGCCCCCGCTACGTGTCGACGCGGCGCGTGTCGCCCGCGCGAGCGAACGGCTGCCAGAGCTCCCCGCGGCGCGCGGCGCCCGGTTCCGAAGTCAGTACCAGCTACCCGCGTATGACGCCGACGTGTTGTGTGCGACGCGGGCGCTCGCCGACTTCTACGAAGCGACCGCCGCGGCCGCCGGGGACGCGAAGGCGGCGAGCAATTGGGTCATGACCGACGTGCTGGGCTGGGTGAACCAGCACGGCATCGCGCTCGCCGATCTGGCCACGAATCCCCAGCAGATCGGCGCGCTCATCCGCATGACGAACGACGGCCGGCTGTCCAGCAGCATGGCGCGAACGGTGTTCACGGAGATGGCGAGCACCGGCCAGTCCGCCGAGCAGATCGTCGCGGAGCGCGGCCTCGTGCAGGTCCGTGATGACGAACAATTGCGCGCCTGGGCGGAAGAGGCAGTCGCAGGGCACGAGGGAGAAGTCGAGCGCTACCGCGGCGGGGACACGCGGCTGCTCGCGTTCTTCATGGGTCAGGTCATGAAACGGTCGAAGGGAAAGGCCGACCCACGCCGGACCACGGAACTGCTCAAAGAGCTGCTGGACGGTTGAGTCGACTCAGCTCGTGTGCGACGGCCGCTGCTCCCAGTAGCCGAGCTGCGTCTCCGGCAACGGAAAGAAATCGTCGGCCAGCTCGAGAAGGTCGCCGCCCACGCCGGCCGTCGATTCCCGCAGCGCCATCCGCCGCACTTTCTTCGCCAGCTGCAAATTGAACTCACCCGTCGGATCCAACGTCGCGGCGGCCGATTCCGCGCGGCGCAGCAGGTAGTCGACAATGTAGTCGAACGAACGGGACACGTACGCCTCGATGGTCGGGTCGGTCAAATCCCAGCGGCTCTGCTGGATCACGCGATCGAACACACTGCGCCAGCGTTCGTTGTCCTGGATGCGGATCATGCCGCGGAAGATGCGTCGGTTCGTTTCGAAGCTGAAGATCGTGCCGGACAGGACGCGGTCGAAGAGGTTGTCGGCCTCGGAGTGATCGTATTCCATGACGACCTCGCGGGCCGTCGCCATGTACGTTTCGCCCAGGTGCTTGTCGAAGCGGTGCTCCCAGTAGCCGTGGCCGAGCGCCTGGGTCGAGCTGGTCAGCAACAGCTGGCGGGGCACGAAGAAGTTGTGTGCGATCGTATCGGCGGCCAGGTGGCTGAGGTAGCCGTAGGCGACGGCGCGCAGCCGATCGTTGTCCGCCGCCGCCAGGATCTCCTCGCCAACGTGCCAGAAATGGCAGTGTCGACCCTCCGGCGCATACTTCTTGGCGAACGAAATGTCGGCGGCGACGGAGCCGTACAGAAAGCTCTGCGGATGTGCGCGGAGCAGGACGCCGAGCGTGTCCGGCAGCAGGAACAGCATGTCGAGCAGGTGTCGCCCGAGGAAGACGTGTGTGGCCGGGCCGAACGCCCAGGCCAGATCGGGCGTGAGGAGCACGAGGCAGAGTGCGACGACCGCACTCTGTGCCAGCCGTCTCACTGGCGCGGCCGCCGTCAGCGGCGTGAGCGCCGGGCGCCGGACAGGGCCGCGTCCAGGAAGTCCTTGCCGGCGGCGGCGACGACGCGAGCGGCGTGATCACGCAGCGTGCCCGCGGCCCGTCGGCCTTTGTCCATCAACCCGTCCTGCGCTCGGGAGGGGAGACGAAGGCGACGGCGACGGCGCTGGCGAACGACGCGCAACGCTTGGGCCAGGCCGCGGGAGTCGGGTTCGTCATCTTTCAGCAACAAGGTCGCTGCCACGCCGAGCGCGGCGCCGATGACGAATGCGGCGACCATGTCGGTTGTCTCATTCCTGGCCATGCGCCCTCCGGACATCTTCGGGAAGCGAAGGTGGTGTCCGCGGCCCCGGGGCTCGCGGCGTACGCAACGCCTCCGCCGTGCGGTGGATGCCGTGGGCCGTGGCAGCCGTGTCCAGCAGCAACTCGTGGGCTTGCTCCAGGACGACATCGAGAACCGCGGTGAATTCCATGACGCGGCGCTCGGCGCCACGGCCGGCGTCGCGTAGCGAATCGTTGAACTGTGCGATCGTATCCGAGATCTCGTCTACGCGTACGCGAATGTCATCGACGGTCTCGCCGACGTTATCGATGACCTCCCGCGCACGGACGAGCGCGGGATCGGCGCTGGGTGCGAGTTTGCGGACGGCACGCTCGCCCTGGACCATGAGCCTGCGCACCTGCACGAGCACGAACAGCGCGTACCCGCCGACGGCGATCGCCGCCAGCGCGACGATGACCACGGCGATGGACAGCACCAGCTGCAGGTCGGCGATGCGGTCGAGTTGACCGACGATCGCGGGATCCGTCTGGACTGTCGCGAGAACCGAAAGCAGATCCATTCGGTACGTCCATCCCTCAAGTCAGGAGATCGTGTCCGACCGTACGGTGGCCGAGCTTCGGTACCAGTCCCGCGCGCCGGCGCCAGAATCGTGCGGATTCGAAGCGTCGACGAATCGCGGCAGCATCATCCTTCGCGATGCCGCGCGTGGCCACGGCGAACGCTTCCCGCCGTTCCAGCCAGCCGTGCGCGATGCGATCCAGCGCTTCGAGCCCGCCGACGCGATCAGCCAGCTCGCGCACGAAATCGGGCACCGTACACGCTCCGGCGAACGCCAGAATCCAGGTCGCCGGCACGTCCCCGAGCGGCAACATGGGATCCGGCGGCACGGCTCCGAACCACAGTGCCGTCGCATTGACCGGGTGCGCCAGCAGGAGGCCGCGGCGGCCCGCCTCGATGCGCGCGGCGGCGCGCTGCAGCTCGAGCGCGACCGCCCGATCCTCGGCCTGGGCGGCGCCCGGTGGAGCGGGCGAGGCCTCCACGCCGTGCCCTTCACACCAGCGCAGCAGGAGCCTCGCCTCCGGCGTTTCGTCTTCCAGGACGATGAGGCCGCTGGCGCCCGCGTCGACGAGCGCCTGCCGCACGGCGCCGCTGACGATGCGTGCGACACGGTCCTCCGCCAGCCCGCTCACGTGCGCCGACCGCCGAGCGGAAGCAGCTGCGCGAGCAACCTCACATCCTCATCGCGAAGGTGCGCGAACGGTCGTCGCGCCCGGGCGATCTCGCCGGGCTCGAGCAACACGTCCAGCCGATGCTCCTCCGTTTCGGGCGCGACCGCGACCTCCGCTCCATCGGGCGCGACGACGCGCGAGCCCCCCGCGAACGTCAGCCCGTCCTCGACACCCACGCGGTTGGCCAGCGCCACGTAGATTCCGTGAGTCCGTGCCGTGACCCGTGCCAGCTCGTGCCAGGCGATCGCTGAAGCGAACGACGAGTCGCCCGGCCCACCCTCGAATACACCGCGGCCCGCCGCCGCCGCCGGTACGACCAACAGGTCGGAGCCGGCCAGGGCGGCGGCATAGACCAGCCCTGGATGCCAGAGATCTTCGCAGATCAATAGGGCAACGCGCCAGCCGGCCACCTCGAAAAGGGTCATCGAATCGCCGCGTCCGAAATAGCGGCCTTCGTCGAACAGGCCGTACGTGGGCAGGTAGATCTTGCGATGCCGGTGTCGAACCCGGCCGCCTTCCAGCACGACTGCCGTGTTGTACGGGATCCCATCGGCACCCTGCTCGATCAGCCCGATCACGACCGTCGGCGTCGGGGCCAGGAGGTCGAGCGGCGCCGGGACGGGACCGCCGATTTCGATGGGGAGGGCGAGGTCGTGAACCGAATCCCGGACGTCGTAGCCGGTCAGCGAGAGCTCCGGCGTGAGGACGAGATCGGCGTCGCCGACCGGCCGCGCGAGCGCGCGCGTATTACCGTCGATATCGAGCAGGACGGGGGCGGTCTGTAGCACCGTGAGTCGCAGCGGGGCGCGCGGGCCGCTCACGAGAGGGCGCCGAACAGGGGCGGCCGTGTGTGCACCATGGCGTCCGAGGTTAGACGCGGCGCGCGCCGGGTGTCAAGCGGCGAGAACCGTCTAAGCTACGAATTGACGGGCTTCTTCGCGGTCGGGTACGTTACCGCGCGTGGCGGGATGGACCCGCTCCGGCCGTGACCGAACCGAAGGACCGCATGCCCAAGTTCACCGTCCAGGGCGGCCGCCCACTGAACGGTCGCATCCGTCCCGCCGGTAACAAAAACGCCGCGCTCCCCATCCTCGCCGCCACGCTTCTCACGGATGAGCCCGTCACGCTGGAAAACGTGCCGGAGATTCGGGACGTACGGACCCTCGTGGATCTCGTGGCGTCGCTCGGGGCGGAGACCGACTGGGTCGCTCCGAACACGGTTCGGATCAGTGCAAAGAGGATCGGCACACCCGACGTGGACCCCGGACTCGCGGCCCGTATTCGCGCCTCCATTCTGCTGGCCGGACCGATGCTGGCGAGGACGGGGCGTATCGAGTTGCCGCCTCCGGGCGGCGATGTGATCGGGCGGCGCCGCGTGGACACGCACTTCCTCGCACTCAGCCGCCTCGGCGTCGAGATCGATGCGGGCAACGGCGCCTACCACATGCGCACGAGCGGTCTTCGCGGCGCGGACATCTTTCTGGACGAGCCGTCGGTGACGGCGACGGAGAATGCCGTGATGGCGGCGGTCATGGCAAAGGGGAACACGCGCATCCGCAATGCGGCCGCCGAGCCGCACGTCCAGGACCTCTGCAACATGCTCGTCGCGCTCGGCGCCCGGATCGACGGCATCGGCACGCACACGCTCGAGTTCGAAGGCGTCGACCGGTTACACGGTGGGCGGTTTCGAATCGGCAGCGACCATATCGAGGTCGGCTCCTTCATCGGGCTGGCGGCCGTGACCGGTGGAGACCTGACCATCGAGGACGCCGCGATCGAGCACCTCGACTCGACGTTGCTCGCGTTCGAGCGACTGGGTATCCGCTGCGAGGCGCACGGCCGTGACTTGCGCGTGCCGCCAGGACAGGAGCGAAGGGTGCGGGCAGATTTCGGCGGGCACATTCCCAAGATCGACGACGGCCCGTGGCCCGCGTTCCCGGCCGACCTGACATCCATCGCGCTCGTCGTAGCCACGCAGTGCGACGGAACCGTGATGATCT
>JBFJPA010000257.1:0-6900 GCA_041617355.1 Longimicrobiales bacterium | reverse complement strand
GGCACGACGTACTCGAACCTGTATGACCCGCGCACCACGCTGCTCGGCCGCTGGCTCTCGTCCAAACCCGGCATGGTGCGGATCGGCGACGTGCTCGTCGCGCACGGCGGCGTCTCTGCCGAATACCTCGACTACTCGGTGCAATCGTACGACGACACACTCGCGGCGTACGTCGGCCAGGAGCTGTTCGCCGTGTGGGACGACACGACGGCGGTCGTCCAGATGGACTCTGTGACATTCGGTCGCATCGTCGACTTCTTTTGGGGCGAGAACAGCGTATTCTGGTACCGCGGCTACGTGCAGCAACCGGATTCGACTGCTGTCGCATTGCAGGCGGTCCTGCAGCAGTTCCGCAGCCGCGTCCACGTCGTCGGCCACACCCCCGGCCCGACCATCCGCACGCTGCATGACGGCCAGCTCATCGCGGTGAACACCGACAAGTTCGCCGCCGAGGTCCTGCTCCTCGTCCGCGGCCGGAACGGGACCGCGCGTTACCGCATCGGCACGGAGGGCCCGCCGGAGCCGTTGTGAAGCCGGTGGTTCGCCTGCTGCTCGCCATCGGCGTGGTCACCGCCGCCGTCTTCGCGATCGACCGCATCCGCGACAATCCCGACGCCACCGCCCTCGCCCAGATCGAGCGCGGCTTCCGTGCCTACACCGCGCTGTGCGCAGCCTGTCACGAATCCGATCGCGCCGACGGGCGGCTCCTCGATTCCACGATGCTCGCCGCGTACGCGAACGCGCAGGCCCTGTTCGACTCCGTGACGACCACGGTTTCGCACAGGTCGGTGGCCAATCCGGCGGCCGAGACAGCGTGGGACATCGTCGCGTATCTGCTCGATTCGCGCGGCTTGCTCGAGCGGCGACAGCCCGTGAACGGGGGAACGGCAGCGCGCATTGTGCCGCGGCGGGACCCGGTCGAACGGTAAGACGATGGGGAGGTCACAAACTAACGTTTGACAGGACGGCCGCACCGGTCGCATGGTGAGCACACTCACCTCCATCTGCACTGGAGGCTCGTCATGCAATTCCCATCCCCTCGCCTCACTTCCGCGTTCCCCCTGCTCGTCCTGATCGCGACGGTCACGGCGTGTTCGGATCTGACGACGGAACCGGAGCCGACACCCTTGCAGCCGATCACCGATGCGGCACCGCTGTTGACGCGCGCGACGCCGCCGTTCGTCGGCTGCGTGAACGGGACGCTGGCGGGCGGCGCGTTGTCCCGCATCTGCTTCCCGCCGGACTGGAACGGCGATGCGGTGCTGTGGGCCCACGGCTACGTGTCGCCGTTCGAACCGCTGGCCTTGCCCGCTGACGACGTCGAAGGCGTGCCGGTCGAAGCGATCGTGCTCGGGCTGCGTTATGCGTACGCGACGACGAGTTACCGGGCGAATGGTCTGGTCGCGGTCGATGCGATCGAAGATCTGACGCAGCTCGCGAATGCGGTGCGGTCGGCCTCGTTCGGCGCCTTGCGGTTCGCGTATCTGGTCGGTGCGTCCGAGGGCGGGCTCGCGACGGCGCTGTCGCTCGAGCGGGCCGCGGCGGCGTTCGACGGTGGTTTGATCGCGTGTGCGCCGGTCGGCAGTTTCCGCGGCCAGATCAACTACTTCGGCGACGTGCGTGTTCTGTTCGACGTGTTCTTTCCCGGCCTTTTGCCGGGTGATCCACTCGCGATTCCGGCGGCATTGATCGCGGGCTGGGACGGAACCTTCGAACCGGCGGTCCGCGCTGCACTCGCGGCGAATCCGGGCGCGACGGCCCAGCTCATCTCGGTGGGGGGCATTGCCGTGGATCCGGCCAACCCCGCCTCGGCGATCGAGAGTGTCGTGGACGCACTGTGGTACAACGTGTTCGCGACGAACGATGCGCGGATGAAGCTGGGTGGCGTCCCGTACGGCAACCGATTCCGCTGGTATCGCGGCTCGTCGAACGATCTGCTGCTGAACCTGCGGGTACGGCGGGTCCGGGCGGATGCCGCGGCGCTCGTGGCCATGCGCGCATACGAGGCGACGGGTGGACTGAGGCGGCCGGCGCAAATGACGCACACGCGGTACGACCCCGTGGTCCCGTTCTGGCAGAGCCAGATCTATCAGATCGAGGCGCTGTTCGGATCAGGCCTGAATCTGCTCAGCATCCCCTCTGACAATTATGGCCACTGCGCGTTCGACGTCGAGGAAGTCCTGGCTTCGTTCGCCCTGCTGGTCCTGCGTGTAACGGGGCGGAACCTGCTGGCGACGGCGGAGTCGTTCCCGGACCCGGGCGCGATCGCGCGCTTCCGTACGCTGGCCCGTGAGGGTGGCGCGCAGCCGGTCGTGCGGAGTGCGGCCGAATTGGCCCGGCGTCTGCCGGGCCCGGTCCGCTAACCGGTCGGCGCCAGACGGCGGGGGGCCGCGGCTCGCGCGGTCCCCCGCCGTTCTGCATCATAGCGCCCGCCCGGACCGATCCGGGCGCCCCGGCGAAGGACCGGGGCGGCGACCCTTCGCACTCGGATGGGAAATGGCCGGCAAGAAAGTCGTCCTGGCATACAGCGGCGGGCTCGACACCGCGTGCATCCTCAAGTGGCTGCTCGAGAAGGGCTACGACGTGATCGCGTACGTCGCGGATGTCGGACAGCGCGAGGACTTCCAGATGGTGGCGGATCGTGCCCGGGCGACGGGCGCGTCCAAGGTGTACGTCGAAGACCTGAAACGCGAGTTCGTCACCGACTACATCTTCCCTGCGATTGCGGGAAACGCGATCTACGAGAACCGGTACCTGCTGGGCACGTCGCTGGCCCGGCCGCTGATCGCGAAGCGGCAGGTCGAGATCGCGCACGCGGAAGACGCCGAGGCGCTCGCACACGGCGCGACCGGCAAGGGCAACGACCAGGTCCGCTTCGAGCTGGCGTTCGCGGCCCTCGCGCCTCGCCGTGAAGTCATCGCGCCGTGGAAGGATCGCGAGTTCCTGGCGCGCTTCCAGGGCCGCACCGATCTCATCCGCTACGCGAAGGAGCACGGCATCGACGTGGAGGCGACTGCGGAGAAGCCGTACAGCAGCGATGAGAATCTGATGCACAAGTCGTACGAGGCCGGTATCCTGGAAGATCCCATGACGCCGCCGCCCGACGACATGTTCCGGCTCACGCAGGGACTCGACCGGACGCCCGACACGCCGACCAATCTGGAGATCCACTTCAAGGACGCGCTGCCCACACGTGTCCTGGATCTGGATCAGGGCGTTGTGCACGAAGATCCGCTGGCGCTGTTCGATTATCTGAATCACGTCGGCGGCATGCATGGCGTGGGCCGGGTCGACATGGTCGAGAACCGGTTCGTCGGCATCAAGTCGCGCGGCGTTTACGAGACGCCGGGCGGCACCATTCTGCACCACGCCCTGCGCGACCTCGAGGGCATTGCGATGGACCGCGAAGTGCTGCGGCTGCGCGACTCGCTGTCCCCGCGCTTCGCGGAGTTCATCTACAACGGATTCTGGTTCAGCCCGGAGATGGACTTCATTCGTGCGGCGTTCGCGCAGTCCGAGCGGTTGATCGACGGCCACGTTCAGCTGCGGCTGTACCGTGGCAACGTGATCATGCGGGGCCGCGAGTCACCGTCGTCACTGTACGACCGTGACCTCTCGTCCATGGATGTGGAGGGCGGCTACGACCAGACCGATGCGCGCGGCTTCATCCGGATCAACGCGCTGCGCCTGCGCGCGCACCGGCTGATCCTGCGGCACGCGGGCGAAGAGGAGAGCTGACGGCTAGTCGGTCGCGGCGGCCTTCACGGCCCGCCAGACCCATGCGGAGTCGCCGAGCCTGCGCCGTAGCTCGCGCTCCAGGCCGGCGATCGGATAGAGGTTCTGCGGCGCGCGCGCGTCCTTGTGCGGCCTGGATGCGAAGCGCGGCAACGTGCGGGCCGTGCGGTCGGCGAGCGCGATCACACGGGCGAGCGGCAGGTCGGCGGAGACTTCACAACGCACGACGCCCGACCAGGGGTGGGCGAGCGGGCCGGGCAGGCGCAGATACCAGGAGAACCGGCTCCACGTGCTCTGCGTCACGAAGACCGGTGTGCGCTGACCTGTCGCGAGCCGGCCCACGACCTCGTTGACCGTCGCCGGCAGGTATGCGACGCGATGCGTTTTCACGTATCCGATCGCACCGGGCAAATCGAGCTTTGCCGTCAACGGGCCGTCCAGAACGACGAGTGCGTCCGCTGCTTCGTCGTCGGCATCGGCCTGTGCGGCGATGCCGCGCTCGAGATCGGCCATCCGCTCCTGCACGCCCTGACTCAACTTCTCGATGTCGTCGCTGGCGACCGTACGTGCGTGCCACGTCCCGACCTTCGTTTCGAGGTCGGGCGCGCCGGCCGGCGCGAACAGACCCCGCTGCACTTCGGCGGCGATGATGCGCGCCGTGTTGCCCTCGCAGCGGACGCGGCCTGCGGCGAACGATGCGCAGATGCCCATGCGTGCGACGCCCTCCGCGTTCGTCATCCAGACGCGTGCATCGATGCGACGTACGCCGTCCACGAAATCGACCCGTTCCGCGGGTGAGCTGGTCGGCGCGGGATCGAGCGGCCGCCACGCGGACGCAGGCAGCTCCGCCGCAACGTCGACATCGGCGTCGGTCGGCGCCAGCTCGGCTTCGACCGGCGCGCCGAACTCCGGGGACCAGGGTTCGACGGCGATTTTCACGGGTTGCGGGCGCGGGCATGGGCACGGGGTGTCATGGTCTGGAACGTAGGGTTTGGGGTGGGTTCGGGCACGGGGTGGGGGAGCCGTTGGGGCGCATGGGGAGGCTCAAGCGGGCCGGGCGGGCCGCCGATCTTCGGAACGCGGGTTCCCGCACGCGTGCGGACGACATTCGGCCATGGGAGGCTCCATGACCCTGTTCGAGCGGCTGCGGAAAGAAGTCGGGGACCCGACGGAATCGTGGCCAGAATCGACGACGACAACCCCTCCGTTCGACTGGTCGACGCTGCGCTTCGGTCCCATCACGTTCGGCGACGCGTTGTCGGCCGCGGAATCGTTGGGCCGGCCGGACCGTTTCCGCTGGACGCAGCCGGGCTACTGCGAGCTGCTGTACACGCGGGCCGGCTTCCAGATCGACTTCGACCGCGGCGGCTTCGCGTACCTCGCCTACTTCATCGGCCCCGACGAGGCCGGCCCCGAACATCCGGACATGACCTACTGCACTCCAGCGCTCGACGAGGACCTCGCGCTTACGCGTGACCTCTCCCTGACCGAGTTGAAGCAGCGCCTCGGTCCGCCCGTCTCCGAAGACTCCGATGATAACGAGACGGTGCTGTTTTATGCCGGCGGCGGCATCGTGATCGAGTTCGAGTTCGACCGGGAGGGCCGGCTCAAGCGGTGCAATCTGTACCCCGAGCGGATTTCCGAAGCCTGATCTTCAAGAGCGGAATTCCCGCTGGACGAACGCCCGGTCACTGGGTGCGAGGTCCAGCTCGCCGAGTGACTCCGGACGGACCCAGCGGATCTCTTCGTGCTCGACCGGGCGAGGCTCGCCCTCGATCGTGACATCCACGAACTCGATAATGAATGGAGAGCCCGGGTCGCGGTGTGCGAACCGCACCGGGCCGGCGTCGAGCACGTGTACATCCAGCTCTTCGTGCAACTCGCGGCGGGCCGCCGCGAGCAGCGTTTCGTCGGGCTCGATCTTGCCGCCGGGGAACTCCCAGAGGCGACCGTGCCGCTTGTGGCGGGGCCTGCGGCAGAGCAGGTAGTGGTCGTCGCGGCGGATCACGGCGGCGAGCACACGGACCGTGGCAGCGTCGCTCATACCGCCGCCGTGACGCGCACGACTTCGGAGCTGGCGCCGACTTTCCGGACGTCGAACCGGACGGGCACACGTTCGGCGAGATCTCGGACGTGGGTCACGAGGCCGACCATGCGGCCGCGCGAGCCGAGCTCCTCGATCGCCGTGGCGACGGTGTCGAGGGTATCGGCGTCGAGCGTACCGAATCCCTCGTCGAGGAACAGCGCTTCGAGGCGGGCGGTCCCGCCGACGGCCATTTCCGCGACGTGCTCGGCAAGGGCGAGCGCCAGGGCCAGCGAGGCGAGGAACGTCTCGCCGCCCGAGAGCGTGCGCGCCATGCGCCGCTCGTCTGCGTTGCGGTGGTCGATGACGAGGAAGTCGTTGGTGGAGCCGAGCTCGAGCGAGTAGGCACCGCCCGACAACTCGCGCAGCACGCGGGTCGCGCCCGCGACCAGTCGGCTCAGCGCCCGTGTCATCAACCAGCGTTCGAAGTTGCGCGCGTCGAGGTGGCGCGCGAGGTCCTTGGCCGTGCGGGCTTCGGCTTCGACGACGGCATGTTCGGCGCGCCACGCCTTCGCCGTCTCGACATCGCTCTGAAGTCGCTGCGCGGTCACGCGGGCGTCGGCCAGCGCGTGGGTGCAGGCGTCGCGCGGGTCGCCGCTGGACGCGTCGACCTGCCGTTGCGCGCACTCCGCACGCAACTCTTCGACCTTCCACTCGAATCGAGTCCGCGCCTCTTCGGCGTCGGCGCGAGCGGCGCGGGCGCGCTCGGCCTCTTCCGGGAGGCGGGCGGCCGCCCACTCGTTCAGCGCGCGCCAGTCCGCGCGAAGATCGCTTCGACCGGCCGGCGGAGGCGCGAGGCCCGCGGCGGCGAGCCCGTCGCGAGCGGCGTCGAAGACCTTCCATGCACGGGCGCGCTCGCCGTCGAGGGCGGCGGCGGCATCCAGGGCCGCCTTCCGCTCCTTGCGAACCCTGGTTTCGACGTTGCGGGCCTCGGCCAGGGCGGCATCGGCGGCCGTAATCGCCCCTTCGAGCCGCGTCACCTCGTCGGCCGAAGGCAACGCCTTCGCCTCGGCGGCGAGCCGATCCCGCTGGGCGACCGCATTGGTGTGATCGGCCTCGCGTGCTGCGAGCGCTGTGGCCGC
>JBFJPA010000256.1:0-6907 GCA_041617355.1 Longimicrobiales bacterium | reverse complement strand
TCGAGCCGCGCGAGCAGCTTCGCGGCCAGCGTCGCACCGATGCCTTTGACGCGGGAAAGCCACGGCCATGCGGGATGGTCGGCCAGCGCCGCCATCATCGCGCGGCGCAGTTCGCGCTCTTCGTCCGCATGGCGGCGATAGGTCCGGCCCAGGAGCGGAACGGGTCCGTCCGACTCGCCTCGCCGGATCTCGACCAGCACTTTCGTCGCGGAGGTCGGCACCTCCACGGCGTCGCCGCGTTCGTCGCGGCCCTGCAGAATGGCGCGGATCCGTTCGCCGGTTTCGACTCGGACGCGTTGCGCCTGCTCGTAGGCATCGGCAATCCAGCGCAGGTCACGCACGGACAGGCCTTCGGCGAGGGCTGCTTTGGAAACGGTTCGTCCTGCCTGAATGGCCGGGGCGATCATTCGGCTCCTCACGCCACTGCAAAGGCGGGCTTCGCGCCCGTACGTCTTCCGTCTTGCGTGCCGAAAAGCTCGTGGCGCCTGTGGCGCCCTTCAACCGACGTGGGACGAGCGACGCGCGCCGCCGGATCAGCCGCTGCCGATCTGGACGAGCGGCACGGTTGCGCACCGACGGTACTGGAATACCTTGCCGCATCCACACGATTGGGCGTCCTCCATCTGCGAAACCCGGAGTCGCGGTTGAACGAGAGACTGAGTCGGGCACTGCGACGCGAACCCGTCGATTGCACGCCGGTATGGTTCATGCGCCAGGCCGGCCGCTCCCTGCCGAAGTACCGCGAGATACGGGCTGAACGTGCGATGTTCGACCTGATCCGCGATCCGGAAGCTGCGGCGGCCATCACCGCGCTGCCGTTGGAGTACTACGACGTGGATGCCGCCGTCCTCTTCAACGATCTGGTCACGCCGTTCCTCGCCGCCGGTGTCGACGTCGACCTGCAGCCGGGCATCGGACCGGTCGTGCAGGAACCGATCCGCACGGCGGACGATGTGCGCAGGCTCCACCCGTTCGATCCGCGCGAAGCACTCGAATTCAACCTCGAGGCGATTCGAATTCTGCGCGGGCGACTGGACGTGCCGATCGTCGGCTTCGTCGGTGCGCCGTTCACGCTGTTGTCCTACCTCGTCGACGCGCCGCGGTCGCGCGACCTGGCCGGCATCAAGACGTTCGTCTGGCGGGAGCCGGAAGCGTGGGACCGGCTCGCCACGTTCTGGGCGGACCACCTCGCGGAGTTCGCGATCGCGCAACACGAAGCCGGAGCCGCCGCCGTTCAGGTCTTCGACTCCTGGGCCGGCGTGCTCGCACCCTCGACCTACGAGGCCCACGTGCTGCCCTATTCGGCGCGACTGCTGCGCCGCATGCGGGACGCGGGCGTGCCCAGCATCCACTTCGCGATCGGCAATCCTGCCTTGCTACCGCTGTTCGCTCGAGCGGGCGGCGACGCCCTCAGCGTGGATTGGCGCCTGCCCGTGGACGAGGCGTGGTCCGCCATCGGACACGACCGCGCCATCCAGGGTAATCTCGACCCGGTCACGATTCTGGCCGGCGAAGATGTCGCGCTCGCGCACGCGCGGGCGATCCTCGATCGTGTGGGCGGGCGACCGGGCCACATCTTCAACCTCGGCCATGGCATGTTGCCGGACTCGGATCCGGCGGTCGTTCGGGCGGTCGTCGATTTCGTACACGCGTACACGATGAAAGGCGGGGGCCGAACGCGATGAAGCTCGGTGTGATTCTGCTGAATTTCGGGGAGCCCGAAGACGCGACGCCGGCGGCCGTCGTGCCGTTCCTGGAGCGGATCTTCCTGACGAACGCGTCGCTGGAGGGCGAGCTTTCGCCCGCACAGGTCCGTGTGCGCAGCCGAGAGCTGGCCGAACGGCGCGCGCCGGGCCTCGTCGCGGAGTATCAGGCCATCGGCGGGTCGCCCTTGAATGCGCAAGCGAGAGTCCAGGCGGACGCCCTGGCCGGCGCATTGCGCGAGCGCGGGCACGCGGCGGCGACCTGGGTCGGATTCCAATTCACGGAGCCGACGATCCGGGCGGCCGCCGAAGCGGCGCGCGCTGCGGGCGTCTCGCACCTCGTCGGACTGCCGGTCTATCCGTTGTGCGGCCAGTCGACGACGGTGGCGGCGTTGGCCTCGCTCGCGCACGCGATCGAAGACATGGACTGGGACGTCGACTACCGCGAGATCTCGGGCTGGCACGGCCACGAGCTGTATCTGCGCATTCGCGCGGACGGGATCCTGGCGACGGCCGCGGCGGCGGATTTGACGCCGGGCGAAGGCGGCACGGCCCTCGTGTTCTCCGCGCACGGCACACCGTTGAAGTACCTGCGTGAGGGGAATCGTTACGACCTGTACGTGGACGATGTTTGCCGTCGCATCGCGGTGCTGGCCGGTGTGCGCGACTACGTGATCGGATTTCAGAATCACGGGAACCGCCCGATCGAGTGGACGCAGCCGAGCGTTGGTGACGTGATCTCGGGGCTGGACGCCGAACACGTGATCGTCGTACCGATCAGCTTCATGCACGAACAGTCGGAGACGCTGGCGGAGCTCGATCACGAGTTGCGCGCGGTAGCGGAGGATCGCGGGCTCGGCTTCCACCGCGTCCCCGTGCCACACGATGACTTCCGTTTCGCCGATGTTCTCGCCGATCTGGTCGAGGCCCGGCTCGGCGGCGACGCCGTCGCGCTGCACTCCTGTCGGTGCCGGGTCGACGCGCGCACGTGCTGCACGAACACGCTCCTCGAGCGTGTGACCGGCTGAGGCGCGAGTGCGAGCGTTCCTGGGCCTCGTGCTTGCGCTGGCCATCGCGACGCCGTCGGCCGCCGCGGCCCAGGAGGTCGCGGAGTTCGTCTCGATCGAGCGGATCGAGCGAGAGCTGCGGCGCTATTCGGCGACGGGCGGCACGATCGCGATCGTCCTCGGTCAACGTGTCATCGTGCAGGCCGTGGGTCATACGGACGTGCAGCGGGCGACGCCCGTCACGCCGGACCGGCTCTTCGGCAGCTCGGGTCTTCCGGAGCTGTTCACGGCGCTCGTCGCGGCGGGCGCCGCAGCGAACGGTGCCGTGGATCTGCATGCACCGGTGCGGACCTATGCGGCCGATCTGCCGGAGCGCGTGGGCGGGGTCACGCTGGCGCAACTGCTCGCTCACACGGCGGGTCTCGATGACGCGGAGCCGGAACGCGGACGACGTCGGCGCACGGGGCCGGACGTCTGGCCCGATGCGACGGATCGTGCCCTGTTCACGCGGCCCGGCGCGATTCACTCGCCGTCGCGCTACGGCCTGCCGCTCGTCCAGGCGATCCTCGCGACACGGCTCGGCCGGCCGTTCGACGCGCTGCTCTCGGATCTCGTTCTCGCGCCGGCCGGCCTCGATCGTACGACGTCGAGCGGAGCTCGAGCGCAATCGTTGGGCGCCGTGCCGGGCCACGTCGTCGTCACGACGGGCCAGGCGCCGCAACGCGCGTTCACGCCGAATGAGAACCCGCAGCCTCAGTTGTGGACGACGGCCGGTGACCTCGGCAACCTGCTCGCACTCTGGATGAACGGTGGCTCCGCGGGCGGACGGGCCCGCTTACCCGCCGCGGTGTTCGACACGGTCGCACGTTCGCGTGCGGTGCGTCCGGCAAACCCGCACGACTCCATTGCCTTTGGGTTCCGTGTGTCGCGATTCCTCGGTCAGCGCCAGCTCGGTTACGCCGGCGGAATCGCCGGATACGGCACGCTGCTGCGCTGGCTGCCGGACCGGCGCATCGGCGTCGTCGTGCTCGGCAATGCCACGGGCGCCGTGCTGCACGCGGTCGCCGACTCGGTCCTGACGCGCGCGCTCGGCCTCGCGGCGGATACAGTCGCACCGGCATCGCCGGAACCCACGGCCATGACGACGCCCGGTCCACGCGCGCTGGCCGGCACCTACGAGAACGGGGACCGCATCATCGGCCTGGAGCTGCAAGGGAACGAGTTGTACTGGCGGGACGGCGACATCGTGCTGCCCGCCCACATCTCGGCGAACCGCATCGAGGTGATCGTGCCGGATGGCCGGATCGCGCAGGTGCTGCACGTCTGGACGGATCGGTTCGGACAGACGTACGTCATCGCCGGCGAACGCGCCTACCGGAGACGCTGAACGTCAGCCGACCTGCCATCGACAGAAGGACACAATGCGCCGCAACCGGGTCGGCCTGGGCGAGATGAACTATTCCAGGAACGCGAGCCGTGTGCGATTCGCGAGACGGGGGTGGGGCCGACGGCGGTCGAGTCGTTCCAGACCGACTTCGACGGCGATGCGTTCGGCCTGACGGAACTCGAGCGACGTGATCCGGCGATCGATCGAGGCGTACTCCCCGCCGCCGACCTTGCCCGCAGGATAGTACTGGTCCATCAGGTTGACGTAGGTGTTGCGACCGAGCTGCGACGCGATCCACTCGAGGATGGCCCGCGTTTCATCCAGGCAGCCTGGCATCACGAGGTGGCGCACGATCAGGCCGTGCACGGCCAGGCCGTCGTCGTCGACGACGAGGTCGCCGACCTGCCGGTGCATCACGCGGATCGCGGCACGCGCGGCCTCGGGATAGTCCTCGGCCTTCATCAATTCACGACTGCGTTTCACACTCCAGAACTTGAAGTCCGGCATGTAGATGTCGACAATGCCTTCCAACCAGCGCAGGCTCTCGAGAGAATCGTAGGCGCTCGTATTGTAGACGATGGGCAGGCGCAGCCCGCTTTCGACCGCGAGCGCAATCGCCTCGAGGACTTGCGGCACGACGTGTTCCGGTGTGACGAAGTTGATGTTGTGACAGCCCCGTCGCTGCAGCGTCAGCATCATCGCGGCGATTTCGTCGGGTGTCGATCCGGGCGCACCCCCCGGTCGCACGCCCTGACTGATGTCGAAATTCTGACAGAAGACGCAACGCAGGTTGCAGTGCGAGAAGAAGATCGTGCCGGACCCGTTCCAGCCGCGCAGACAGTCTTCCTCACCGAAGTGTGGGAACCAGCTGCCGACGACGGCATAACGACCGGTCTTGCAGGCCGACCACTTGTCCTCGAGACGGTTGACTCCGCAATCCCGCGGACAGGCGCGACACTCGGCCAGGGTCGTGACGGCCTCTTCGGCGCGACGGCGGATCTCGGGGGTCCCGAGGTGCAGGTAGCGGGCAGGTTGCGTTGTGCTCATGGGCCGTTCCGCATGTGATTACGCCGTTGTGCACTGCAACCCGCTTCGACCATGGCGGTTCCTCGGCCGCCGGATGTGCGACGGGCCGGTCCTGACAGGACCGGCCCGCTTCGCTCGGTGCATTTGACGACGGCTACATCACGCCGAGTGCACGCACCGTCTCCATGTTCAGGTACTGGTCGACGGGCAGACCCTTTGCCCGCTGGTACGCATTGACGGCGCGCATCGTGGACTCGCCGATCACGCCATCGATCGCGCCCGGATCGAAGCCGGCCGCACGCAGCGCGCGCTGGATGTCCGTGATGCGCGTGCTCGTCATGTTCGTCTGGCATAGGATCGACCGCCACTCGAGCCGGCCATCCGCGATCTTCTCGGTCTTCGTGACCGTCTCGTAGCGGGCCGGAATCGACACGGACTCCGTCCTCGCCGGCGATAGCTCCTTCGTCACGGAAACCGACTCGTACTGCGCCGGGATCTCGACCGTGCGGGTCGTGGCCGGCGTCTTGACCACCCGCTTGCGAACGGTCTTGTACTCCGCGGGAACCTCGATCTCACGCGTCGTCGGCGGTGACTTCAGCTTGCGCGTGGTCACGTTCTCGTATTCCGCCGGGACCTCGACCAGACACATGATCTCGCCCGTCGCTTCATCGATCTTCTGGATCGGACCCGTGCCCTTCTTCCAGGTCACGTACGCGGGCTTGACCATGACCCGCTCGGTCACGGTTTCGTACTCGGCGGGGACCTCGACCAGTTTCTTCGACGCGGGCTTCACGAGTACGCGCTCCTCGACCCACTCGTACGTGGCCGGCACCACCTCCAGCTTCGTCGATGCTTCGCGGGTCATGACGCGCTCGGTGTCCGTGCCGTAGCGGGCCGGAATGATGCGCAGGTCCTGCGACTCCGGCGCGACCAGCACGCGCTCAGTCAGGTTGCGATACTGCGGCTCGAGCCAGACGCGGGCGTAGCATTCGCCCGGCTTGGCGTCCGGCGGCAGGTCCGCTTCTACATCGACCGGCGTCTGCGCGTGGAGTCCGGCGGCACCGACGATCAGGAGCAGGGCACAAAGAGATGACTGACGCACCATCGGAACAACCTCCTGCATGAATGGATCGACCGCACCTTCGACGTGGGAGCGTTGCCGCTGACTCCGGGGATCGCGGCGGCCCGATTCCGATCCCTGTGCTCTGGACACGGTCGCATTCGGGAAAGTCACATCACGGCGGGTCGCGGGGCACGGGGCACAGGCACTGGCACGGGCGCGAGAACCGAACAACGGAAACGGAACTGCAACGGGGGGACGGTGCGGTGGAGGACGAGTCGGCCACCACCGCAACCGGGACAGGGGATCTAGAAGCGGAAGTTGAGCTTGGCGAACCAGTAAGCGCCGGAGAAGCCCATTTGCACGGCATCCCACAGGCCGCCGGTCTCGGTCTCCGTGTCCTGCTGCGTCGGATACACGTCGAAGATGTTGTTGCCGCCGAGTGTGACGCTGGCGCGGCCGGAGAAGCGGTACGTGAGGGCGAGGTCGGTCGTGATCTTGGCCTCGTAGACGTCCTCGGTGTCGAGCCAGTCAATGAGCGTGACCTCACCGAAGCGAACGAGACGGAGCGTGCTTTCCCAGCGGTCGCGCGCGTAGTCCAGCGTCAGGTTGACCTTGCTGTCGGGTGCGGAGGCGAGCAGGAAGTGCTGCTCACGCGGGCCGAAGTAGATGTCTTCCTTGCCACGCAGCTTGGGACTGGTCTGGATGTCGCCCAGCTCCATGT
>JBFJPA010000255.1:0-6907 GCA_041617355.1 Longimicrobiales bacterium | reverse complement strand
GCCGTTCTCGGCGAAGCGAACGCCGCCGGGCGCGAGGGGCAAGCCGCGCAGCCGCCGGCCGGTCGCCCGGAAGATCGCGTTGCCGAGGGCCGGCGCCACTCCGATGATCGGCGTCTCGCCGGCGCCTGCGGACGGCAGGTCCGTACGGTCGAGCAGAACGATGTCGATGGGCGGCACATCACTCAGCCGCGGCACGCGGTAGTCGGACAGGCGGCCGTTCAGGATGCGGCCGTCCGCGAACTCGATCGCCTCCCAGAGCGCGCCGCCGAGGCCCATGATGACGGCGCCTTCGACCTGGTTGTGCAGGCCGTCGGGGTTCACGATGGCGCCGCACTCGTACGCGACGACGAGACGCTCGATGCGGAGCTGGCCGGTCGCGCGCTCGGCCGACACCTCCGCACACGTCGCGATGTGGCTGCCTTTCTCCGTGCCGCAGGCGATGCCGATGCCGCGTCCGGGCGCCGGCGTCCAGGTCGTCCAGCCGAACCGTTCCGCCGCCGCCTCCAGCACGGCGCGCAGACGAGGCTCTCGCAGGTTGTGCAGCCGCAACGCGAGCGGGTCCATGCCCAGGGCGACGGCCAGCTCATCGATGTTCGTTTCACGCGCGAACGTGTTCAGCGTCGCGGCCAGCGCGCGGTACGAGCCGTGCCGCAGCGGCGAATCCGCCGGGTGGAACGCGACGCGCTGATTCGCGACCTCGTACGTCATGCGGAGGCCGGCCGCGCCCGCGTTCAGGTTGTGGAACTCCCACGCGGTGAGCGTGCCATCGCGCCGTGCGCCGCTCTTCACGTCCACCACGCCGGCAGGCCGGAAGTACGCCCAGTCGAATTCTTCCTCACGCGTCCAAACGAGACGCACGGGGCGGCCCGCCGCACGCGCGAGTCGGGCGGCCTCCACCGCGGCGTCGCCCGTGTGTTTGCCACCGTACGCGGAGCCGGTGTCGGGCATGATCACGCGCACGCGCGATTCCGGAATCGAGAAGGCACGCGACAGCTCGCTACGCACGCCGAACGGACGCTGCGTCCCGGTCCAGACCGTGAGCTTCCCGTCATCCCAGCGGGCGAGCGCGGCCCGTGGCTCGAGTGGGACGTGCGCGATGTAGGCGGCCGTGTACGTCGCTTCGACGCGTGCATCGGCGGCCGCCAGGCCCCGTGCGACGGACCCGGTCTCCGCCGGTTCACCGCGCCGCGACGCCGTGCGCCGGAAATGCTCGAAGATCTCGTGCTGCGATGGCTGTGGTGTGTGATCCCATTCAGCGCGCAATGCGGCGAGCGCGCGCACGGCCGTCATTTCGTCGGGTGCGGTGACGCCGGCGAAACCGCCATCGTGCACGACGACGACACCGGGTATGGCGCGGGCCGTGGACGTGTCGAGCGAGCGGAGTCGCGCGCCGTACGCGGGCGGCCGCAGCACCTTGCCGATGAGCATGTCCGGCTCGCGCAGGTCCGACGTGTAGCGGTGCCGGCCCGTCACGATGTCGCGTCCCGCGACCTTCGGCAGGGACGTACCGATCATGGTCCACGCCGCTGGTGGAGTCGTCGCGACGCCGTCGGGAATGGTCTGGACGAGACGCTCGCCGCGGGTCAGTTCGCCGATCGGGACGGATCGTCCCGTCCGCTCATCGCGCACGCGCGCATCGGCCAGGGCCAGCGTGCCGGCTCCGGTGCCCAGGCGCTCGGCAGCCAGCTGGAGCAACACCGTGCGTGCGGCCGCGGCGGCGCGGCGGAGCTGCGGCGCCATTTGCGGTGTGGTCCGGCTGCCGAACGTGCCGGCGTCGAAGGGCGTGCGGTCCGTATCACCCATCACCATCCGGATCGCGGCGGGCGGCACACGCAGCTCCTCCGACACGGCCTGCGTCAACGAAGTCCGGATGTCCTGCCCGACCTCGACCTTGCCGGTAAAAACGGACACGACGCCATCTTCGGCGATGTGTAGCCAGGCGCCGATGCCGTCCTGCGCCCGGTCGGCTCCGGCGGGACCATCCAGCCCGTGTGCGTCGCGTGTGACGCCCAGTACTGCCACACCCGCGCCGACGGCCTCGAGGAAGGTGCGCCGACTCAGCGCGAACGACCGCGTGGGTTGCTCGAATAGCTCGTAGCGTTCGGGCTCGATCGGGAAATGCGTCGGCTCAGTCATGGCCCGCCTCCGCGCGCGCAGCCGCAGCACGCCGGATCGCAGCGACGATCCGGCTGTACGTCCCGCAACGGCAGACGTTGCCATCCATCGCCCGCGTGACCTCGACACCCGTCGGCGTCGGCGTGCGATCCAGCAGCGCCACGGCGGACAGCACCATTCCCGGCGTGCAGTAGCCACACTGCATCGCGTTCTCCGCCAGGAACGCCTGCTGAACGGGGTGTAGTTGTTCGCCGTTCGCGACACCTTCGATGGTCACGATCGGGCGTGCGCCCACCGAGCCGACGGGCGTGATGCACGACCGGACGGGCCGCCCGTCCAGCAGCACGGTGCACGCGCCGCACTGACCTTCGCCGCAACCGTATTTGCTGCCAGTCAGGTCGAGCGTATCGCGCAGCGCGAGCAACAGACTCGTGGCCGGGTCGACCTCGAGGGTACGACGGCGGCCGTTCACGATGAGGTCGAGCGGCGAGGAAGCCATGGGTGCGCTCCGCTTGCGGGAGGCGGGGGGGCGCCGGACGCGGCTCGAAGCCGCTTCCTGCCGAGGTTAGGCCCCGCCGCCCCGCCCACGCAAGGGCTTGCTGCGTGTGCCGTCAGGCCGCATTGCTCGCGTCCACCCGATACAGGTGCACGTCACGCTGCGGATACGGGATGCTGCAGCCGGCGGCTTCGAGCCGTTCCTTGATCGTCTTCGTCAGGTCCCAGCGGGTCGGCCAGAAGTCCGACGTCTTGACCCACGGCCGCACGATCAGGTTGACGGACGAGTCGGCCATCTCGTGAACGGCGACGACGGCGGCCGGCTCGTCGAGCACGCGCGCATCGGCCTTCAGGATGTCCTGGACCGTGCGGACCGCAACGTTCAGATCGTCGTCGTAACTGACGCCCACGACGAGATCGATGCGACGTGTATCATGGGCCGAGAAGTTCTTGATGATCGCGCCGGAGATCGATGAGTTCGGCACCGTTACGCGCACGTTGTCCGGCGTCGCGAGGGTCGACAGGAAGATGCCGATCTCCCTCACCGTCCCCGTGACGCCGCCCACTTCGACGGTGTCCCCGACGCGGAATGGCCGGAGCGTGAGCAGCAAGACGCCCGCCGAGAAGTTCGACAGCGTGCTCTGGAACGCGAGGGCGACCGCCAGGCCCGCGGCGCCGAGCACGGCAATGAACGAGGTCGTGTTGATGCCGACCACGCCGGCGGCCGAAAGCAGCACCAGCACGAGCAAACCCGTAAAGACCAGATTCGAGAGGAACGGGACGAGCGTGGGATCGAAGCCGGCGCGACCGAGGCCCCGTCGGGTCAGCCCACGCAACCAGCCCGCAACGAAGCGACCCACAACCAGCACGGCGATACCGCCGAGCACCTTGAGGCCGTAGCCGTAGATCAGGATGCGAAGATCTTCCGCGATGGAGGCCAGATCCATGACCGAGCTCCTTTTCCGCTGAGTTCAGTGCGACGTGATTTTCGCAGCGTTGTTCCCCCGAATCGCCCGGACGTTCCGCCCGCTGCCCAACGGCCCTCGAGGCGTTTCCGCTGGACAGGATGTCCACGGGCCGACCAGATTGGCGCCGGTCTAGCGGTTCCCACTCGAGCGGCGGCGACACGGGATGGCTCTTCGATCCAGCGGTTTCCTGCGACATCACGGCGGCGTCTGCGTCGCACTCGTTTCGTGCCTGACGGCAACACCGCTCGCGGGGCAACACGCGGATCACGGTGCTTCCGCGGCGGCGACATCGGACTCCGTGCCGCTCTACGACATGCTGGGCACGCAGTCGCGCACGATCACGACGACCGTGCCACTCGCACAGCGCTACTTCGACCAGGGCCTGCGTCTCACCTACGGGTTCGGCCACGACGAGGCCGTGAAGTCGTTCCGCGAGGCGATTCGTCGCGATCCGGCCTGCGCGATGTGCGCGTGGGGCGTCGCCTGGTCGCTCGGGCCTTATATCAACGCGGGACGAGATTCGGCGAAGCTCGTGGATGCCTGGATCGCGATCCAGGACGCGAAGCGGCTGGCGCGGTCGCGCGGCGCCGTGACCGACGCCGAGCGTGCCCTGATCGAAGCGATGTCCACGCGCTATGAGAAAGTGCCGAACCGGACTCGCGCCCCGAAGCTGGACAGTGCCTACGCCAATGCGATGCGCGATGTGGTGCGCCGCTTTCCGCACGACCTCGATGCGGCCACGCTGTTCGCGGAAGCGCTGATGGTCCTGCGCCCGTGGGACCAGTGGACGCGCGAAGGACTGCCGAAGCCGGGGACGGAAGAGGTGCTGGCTGTTCTGGAGAGCGTGCTCGGCCGCGACATCCGGCACCCCGGCGCGTGCCACCTCTACATCCACGCAGTGGAGGCGTCCCGCCAGCCGGAGCGTGCCGAGGCGTGCGCCGAGTTGCTCGGCGATGCGATCCCGGCGGCCAGCCACGTGCCCCACATGCCGTCCCACATCTGGATGCGCATCGGCCGCTACGGCGATGGCGTGCGTGCGAATCAGCGAGCCTGGCACGCCGACCAGATGGCCGTGCAGGGTCGCGGCGTACAGATCTACCCGACGCACAACCTGCACATGCTGTTGTTCGCCGCATCGTTCGACGGCCAGAGCGCGGTGGCCTGGCAGGCCGCGAAGGACCTGGCCCGTATCTCGAAGCAAACCAGCTTCTATGTGCCGCTCGTGCTGGCGCGCTTCGGTCGTTGGGAGGATCTGCTCGAGCTCCGTGACGTCCCGGAAAACGCGTTCCACCGCGGCCTCTGGGAGCACACCCGCGGCCTCGCCCTGCTGCGCACGGGCCAGGCCGACAGCGCCGCGGCCTACCTGGAGGCCCTCGACGCCCGACTCGCCGAAACGCCGGATAGCCTGCGCTTCCGCGGGCACCCGCAGCGTGCGCTGCTCGGCATCGCCCGCGGAATCCTCGCCGGCGAGGTCGCCGCCTCATGGTCCGATTGGGACACGGCGGTCGGCGCGCTCGAGGCCGCTCTCCCGCTCGAAGACAGTCTTCGGTACGACGAGCCGGAGCCTTGGATCACGCCCGTCCGTCACGTGCTTGGCGCCGTACTGCTCGAGGCGGACCGGCCCAAGGAGGCCGAACGCGTCTACCGTGAGGCGCTGGCCGATCACCGCGAAAACGGCTGGTCCCTGTTCGGGCTGGAGCAGGCGCTTCGCGCGCAGCGACGGGACGCCGAGGCCGACGAGGTCGCGGCCCGGTTCCGGAAGGCGTGGGTGCGCGCCGACGTCTGGATCTGGGGTTCCCGCTTCTGACCGCCGTTTTCACCACACGCTACGCGGGACATTCCCGACCGTCGACCCCGCGCGTCCCGGGCAGGTTGATTCGGGTTCGATTCGTCCTGCATGGGAGGCCGGGAGATGCACGACTCGTTCGCGGTCACGCTATCGCGTGTGGATGGCTACAAGTTCGAAGTGGATTTCGGAGTGGAAGGAGTCCCGCGACTGCTCGTGGATGAGCCGGCGCCGCTCGGGGAGGGCGCCGGACCCAACCCGACCCGTATGCTCGCGGCCGCCGTCGGCAACTGCCTGGCAGCCAGTCTGCTCTTCTGTCTGTCCAAGGCCCGCGTCGAGGTGTCCGACATCAAGGTTCGCGTCGAGGGCACGACCGCCCGGAACGAGCGCGGCCGCCTGCGCGTCGAAGGCCTGGCCGTGACGCTGGAGCCGACGCTGCCCGCCGGCGCCACGGGGGCCCTCAATCGTTGCAGCGGCCTGTTCAAGGACTTCTGCATCGTCACACAAAGCGTACGGGACGGCCTCGACGTGGACGTTCAGGTCAAACCCGTCGTCGCGGTGCGGGCCTGAGAATCAGCGCCCGGCGCCGCGCGTCGCGGTACGGACCCGGTACACCGCTGTCCCGGCCGTGATGTAGAGGTCGCTGCCGTCGCCGCCCCACGCCACGTTCGACGTCGCGCCGCCGAGCACGATGCTGCCGAGGAGTGTGCCGTCAGGGGCGATCACGTGCACGCCGCCGGGTCCCGCCATAAATACGTTGCCCTGCCGGTCCACCTTCATGCCGTCGGGCGCGCCCGCGAACGATTCCGTCCAGCGACCCGCATCGAAAAACACGCGCATGTCGCCCAGCTGTCCGTCCTGCATGACGGTGAAGGCGAAGACCTTCGCGTTCTGCCGATCCGCATTCGAGACGTAGAGCGTGCGGCCGTCGGGCGAGAAGGCGAGCCCGTTCGGCGCCTGAACGGCCTTGGTCGCGAGCGTCAATGTCCCCTCGGACGTCAGCCGATAGACGCCGGTCCAGGGCAGCTCGCGCGCCGGGTCGTCGAAGGCCATCGGCAGGCCGAACGGCGGATCGGTGAACCAGAGTGACCCGTCCGGGCCGAACACGACGTCGTTCGGGCTGTTCAACCGCTTGCCCTGGAAGCGGTCGGCGAGAACGGTGCGCGAGCCATCGTTCTCGAGACGGGTCACGCGGCGGTCGCCGTGTTCACTCAGGATCAACCGGCCCGCGTCGTCGAGCAGAAGTCCGTTCGAGCCGGGCTCGCGGCCGGTGAACGGCGCCGACCCGGAGTAGCCGGCCCGCTCGAGGAACACGCTGGCGCCCGCCTCCGGCGTCCAGCGCATCACGGCGTTCGCCGGGATGTCGGAGAAATAGAGCGCTCCCCTCTTCGCATCCCAGACGGGTCCCTCGACCCAGTGGAAGCCATCGGCGATGGTTTCCACGGTGGCGTTCGCCGACACGAGTGTGGCGAAGCGGGGATCGGCGGAAACGAGGTGCGGCGCGGTGGACTGCGCGAGGGCCGGCGCGGACGCGAGGAGCGCG
>JBFJPA010000254.1:0-6928 GCA_041617355.1 Longimicrobiales bacterium | reverse complement strand
GCTGAGTCCCGCTTACGCGACCCAGTCCAGCACGACCTTCCCGAAGGTCCGGTTCTCCTCCAGCAGCACATGCGCCGTCGAAGCCTCGGCCATGGGCAACACGCGGTCGATGACGGGCTCCACGATGCCGTCGGCGAGGTAGCGCCAGGCGTCGGCCTCGAACGCATGCGCTACCGCGATCTTCTGCGACAGCGAGCGCGCACGCATGACGGTCCCGCGCAGTGTGAGGCGCTTTCGCATCAAGGTGCGCAGATCCAGATCCGCGGCCGATCCGGAGACGACGCCCACGACGAGAATCCGGCCCAGCGCGGCCGCGCACTTCAGGTTGCCGGCAAGGACGCTGCCGCCGACCAGGTCGAGAACGACGTCGGCGCCGTGGCCGCCCGTTTCGCGCTCGACCACAGTCGCGAAATCCTCGGTGCTCGCGTCGATGGCGACATCCAACCCGAGCCGTCCGGCTCGCTCCAGCTTCCACGCCGAGCGCGCCGTTCCCAGAACGCGCGCACCCTTCGCCTTGGCCAGCTGGATCGCCGCCGTGCCCACGCCGCTGCCGGCCGCATGCACCAGCACCGTCTCGCCGGCCTGCAGCTCCGCCTGCGTGTACAGCGCGTCGTGCGCCGTCAGAAACACCTCCGGGATCGCGGCCGCTTCGCTCAGGCTCAGCCGGTCCGGTACCGGCAACGCCTCATCCTCATGGACAACGACGTACTCCGCGTAGCCGCCGCCGCCCACGATCCCCATGACCGCCGCCCCCTCGCGCCAGCGGCGCACACCCGGCCCCGTCGCCTCCACTACACCCGCGTATTCCAGACCCGGAATGTTGGCCGGCGACCCGGCCGGTGCTGGATACCGCCCCCGCCGTTGCATCAGATCGGCCCGGTTCACGGCGCTCGCGTGCACCCGCACCAGCACCTCGTCCGGACCCGGGACCGGCGTCGGCACATCCTCGCGCAACTCCAACACCTCCGGCCCGCCTGGTTCGGAAATCACGATCGCACGCATGACTCCGACTTTCGTGTCAGGGTGATTGGCCTCGCGGACACGCGAGACCTACGACGTGGACGCGCGCGGCGGCCGCCGCGGCCACTCGCCGGGACGGATCGAGCGCCTCCGCCGGAAGAGATCAGACCAGCTTCTTCGCGGCCAGATTGTAGATGAACGTGAACGCGATCGCGCCACTCACTGCGCCGATCAGCCCGCCGATGCGCAGCGGGTTCGGGTCGTGAAAGATGTGCGCCGACGTGCCCAGCATGCCCCCAATGACCGCGCCGAAAACGCCGAATGCTACCGTCATCAGCGTCGTCGTGTCCGGTCCGCGGTAAGCCGCTCGGACAATGAACGCCCCCGCGAGACCGATGCCGAGCCAGGTCGCGAATCCCGTGATGAAAGTCATGTTCCCCGTATTTCGCGGTCGCCGTGCGTCGCAGGGCACGCAACATGGCACCGGTCCGGAGGGGTCGCAAGCGCGTGGCGGCCAGAACTTGGCGCGTTCAGCCATGGCCCCGGCTCGCTCCTCTGCTCATCCTGTGGAGGCACGGCGCGTCCGACCCGGTACGCCGGGCGGATTCGTTCTCTCGTTTGAACGTGCCCGTGACCGCGACCCGCGCAACCAGGAGCGCTCATGGACGCGATTCCGATTCTGCCCTACCGGCAACGGCGCGCTGCCGCGTTGCGGGTGCGAGAGCGACCCTCGCGCGGTTACGCGCGGGCCTCGCTGCGGCGGCATGATCCGGGCGAGCAGGTGCTGGCCGACCTCTTCGCGGCAGTCGAGCCCGTGTCGGCCGGTCGGATCCTCGCGCGTTACGCCTGGATCGGCAGGCTCCGCGGCGGGCCGGATGCGAGCGAGATCCGGGCCGCGGAGCAGGTGTGGAGCATCTGCATGGCGGGAACAGCAGAGGGCCGCGCTCTCGCGGCGGCGGCGAGCGCCCAGCCCGGCAGCGTACGGCGCTGGCGGGCACTGAAGTCCGCGGCCCGGCAGGCGCTGCAGGTCGGCCACGTGCACGGCGCATACGCCCTCGCCCTGGTCGCGCTCGACGTGGCCCGGCGGGCACGCCGGCGCTGGGCCGCCGCCGAGACCGTGGACACGCTCGCCCGCATGGCCAGTTCGCTGGGCGCCGCCAGTGTCGCGCGGCGCTGGACCCGCCGGGCCGCTCGGCTGCGCCGAGTCGTCGAGACGTGAGCGAGCCGGGCCGCGCAGGAGGCGGCACATTCGACGCGACGCAGCGGCGGGCCATCGCCAGGACGCTTCGCGAGGGGCGCGCTTCAGCCTGCCCCGTGTGCGCGGTGTCGCTGGTACGGCACGCGATCGAGCCTCCGCCCGACGTTTCGTACGTGCGTCACCGCGCCCTGCTCGTGTGTCCGCAATGTCACCGGTCGGGCGGCTTCGACGTCGGGCCCGGTCCGATCGGAACCTGATCGACGTCGTTCAGCGGGGCCGCGCGACCATGATGCCATCCTGGCCGGCGAGGCGCGGGATACGCTCCGCCAGCGGCCGCTCGCTGATTTCGACGACGCCGCCCGCGAGCGGCGCGTGCATGAGGTGCACGCGACCATCGACGCGAACGGCGATCCCCGTGTGCGCGATGTCCAGCCCGGCGATCGCGCTCGTTGCCGCGATGACATCGCCATCGCGAATGCCGTCGGCCGACTTCGCGATCTCTCCTTCCGCGATGCGGTAACGCGCAGCGGCGTTCAGCGCGGCTTCGGTCTTCTTGATGGCCTCGAGATGGGAAGCGTCGGACAGCTGTGGATAGCTGGGCGCGTTCGCGGACATGAATCCGATGGGCCGGGCATCGCGCGCGCCGCCGAGTCCGGCCGTCACGTCCTCGACGAGTCCTTTCGCAGCATTCGCGGAAATCCACTCCGAGAAATAGTGCAGGCGGTTCACGTACGCCGGGGTCTCACCGTCCCGGTAACGGAGGCGTGCGATCTCACGGACGAAGCGATCGAAGTCGTCCGGCCCGCCGCCGTCGCGGATCACGCGCGAGAGCGCGAGAACGGACTCAACGTATGTGACGCAGTCGAACGCGTTCAGGTTGATGATGATGCGCTCGGGCCCTGGCGGATCGAGCGAGCCCGCGACGTACGGCGCGCCGAGGAAGCGGCGACCCACGGCGACGATGAGATCGCCGAACGCGAGCGTGTCGAGGCGCTGCTCGCTCGCCCACGACAATGTGGTGCGAAAGACGGCGGTGTCCTGGCCGCTCACGTCCACGTCGAAGGCCGGTGCGCTGGCAACGGCCGCCGGCTCTGCCGCCCGGGCCGGGGCTTCTTCGTCGGCGGCGCACGCGAGCGCGCCGGCCGTGGAAAGCCAGACCGCCGGGATGACGAAGTGCCGTAGGCGCATGATCCACCTCCGCATGCGGCCGGCGCTAATGCGGCCGGCGGCGCTTGTGCAGCTCGTTGACCATCAGGGCGATCAGCATGATCGCGGTTAACGGGATGACGAAGATCGACATGATGTTGCTGTACGCGGGCAGCGCGTCGTGTTGCGACGCGTTCAGAATCACATAGGTCGTATACGCGATCCAATACCCGAGGAAGAGGGCGCCCTGCCAGCGTCGCACGGCACTTCCCGAAAAGAAGACGGGAAAGCAGGCCACGGCCACGGCCAGCATGACGGGCATGTCGAAGTAGATGGCCGGGCGTGCGACCGAAAGACCGGAGGGCGCTGCGACGGCGGCGAGACCGAGCACCATCATGATGTTGTAGATGTTGCTGCCGACGACGTTGCCGACCGCGATATCCCGCTGGCCGCGCACGCCAGCCACGACGGAGGTCGCGACTTCGGGCAGCGAGGTTCCGGCGGCGATCACGGTCAGGCCAATGACGAGCTCGCTCACACCGAGCGCGCGCGCGATCGCAACGGATCCATCCACCAGCCATTCCGATCCGAACGCCAACAAGGCGAGGCCCACGACGACGAGAGCGGCCGATCCCATCCAGCGGGGTCGGGCCGGCGGCGCTTCGTCCGGCGCCGCGTCGCGCGGGCCGCTCTCCCGTCGACTCGCGCGGATCAAGACGACGGTGTAGGTGACGATCCCGGCAAACAGGGCCAGCCCGTCCAGGCGACTCACGGTGCCGTCGACCGCCATCAAGTAAACGATGATGGATACGACGATCATGACGGGCACGTCGATGCGGACCAGCTGGTCGTGCACGACGAGGGGCACGATGAGGGCCGACAGGCCCAGGATGAAGAGCACGTTGAAGATGTTGCTGCCGACGACGTTGCCGACCGCAATATCCGGTTGGCCGGCCCAGGCCGAGCGCACGGCGACGGCCAGCTCCGGCGAGCCCGTGCCGAACGCGACGACAGTCAGGCCGATGACGAGGGAGGACACGCCGAAGGCCGCGGCCAGCCGGCCGGCCCCGCGGACGAGGAGCTCCGCCCCGACGATGAGAAGGAGCAGCCCTCCGACGAACTCGACGATGGTAGTTGCGTCCAATGGTTTTACGAAGGCCCCGGCGGGCCGGTGCGACACGCCGGGGATCCTTTCAGGTCATCCGTCAGCGAAAGAGGAAGTTCGGAGGTTGGCCGGGTTTCCTCAACCGGCCCGGTCCAACCGGCCGTTATCGGCGGCGGCGGCGACGACGCGGCGAGTGGATCGTGCGGCTCGGCGAGGCGGCCCCGCCCACACGCTCCGCTCGGGTCTGACCGGGCGAGGCGGCCAGGCTTCGCTCGTGTCGGACGCGGGTGAGGGGTCGGCAAGGAAGTCGATCGGCACCCGAGGCGGTCCCACGAGGTGGTGTGCGAACCACGCGTAGACGGCCGCCACGGCGCGCGCGGTCGTGGATGGGAGTAACAACGGCACGATCGCGACCATGAAGCGTGCGCCGCGCGCACGCCGGGCGAGGAACAGCAGGTCCGCCTCGACGGCCACGAGGCCGAGGAACGCGAGCGCGGCCACCTGGATCGGGCCGACTGCGCTCCGAAACACGACACTCGCCAGGGCGAGCAGGACGGCGATCGAAAACACGCCGCTCAGTCGCGCACGAAGGCGACGGCCGGGTACGGCCGGAATGCCGACGTGGAGGGCAAGCCTCGTCTCGGGCACGACGAAACGGCGAAGGTCGTCGAATAGGATCGCCCGCAGGCCTGCCGTGTCCAGGCTCGTCGCCCGCGCCGCGTCCACGCGGACGATGCGCAGCCCGGCGAGACGCATGCGGTGGCCGAACTCGCGGTCTTCGACGGAGGCACACGGGTAGTGCCACTCATCGAATGGGCCGACCTGGCTGAACACGCTGGCGCGCACGGCGCCGAGGCCGGCCCAGAACGTCGTCGTGTCTCCGCTGCGCTGCTCCAGGCTCTGGCAAAGCAGACGGTATCCGGCCGCCAGCCCGGCCTGGGCAGGCCTCCAATCCCAGCGGCCGGACACGGCGCTAATGTCCAGGTCTGCATCCAGCGCACCCACCAGGCGCGCGAGAGCATCCGGGTGAACGGCGACGCAGGGATCGACGAAAACGAGGATCTCGCCGCGGCACGCCTCGAGGCTGCGGTTGCGTGCGTACGCTGGGCCGCGGGGCGAACCGGGCACCGTGATGACACGGTCCGCACGAGCCACCGCGATTGCTGGCGTATCGTCCGTGCTCGCGTCATCCACGACGATCAGCTCCCAATCGGCGCGGGGCAGGCTGCTCGCCAGAAGTGCATCCAGACACCGGTCCAGGTAGCGTGCCGCATTCCCTGCCGGCACGACGACCGAGATCCGCGGCGCCGTGGAGGCCCCGTTCATACGGGACGTTTTCCGCCGAAGCCGCGGCGGAGGCGATCGCGCATGCGCTCGACGCGCAAATTCGCGGCGCGGCGGGAAGACCCCGCCTCCCGGGCTTCCTGTGCGCTGAGGTCTGTTGAATAGTACCGGCCCGCCCCGGCCGCTGCGGCATTGCGACCCGCTACGGGATCGCCTATTGGGCTCTGGCTTTCGGCTTCGTTCGCGGCCACTGGATCCTCCCCGCCCGATTCACTACGACGGCCGGGAGCGCGGTACGCACGTCGCACGCCAGCCCACTCCGGGGCGTATCTCCAATGACGAACGGGCCCGAAACAGTGCCGCTCACGCGGCGAGTGTCGGACCCGCCCATCAAGGAACGCGGGGCCCCGACAGGCCCCGGCCGGCTCAGGGTTTGGTCACCGGCGTCGGCGGCGGGCTGGCCGCCGCCTCCTGCGGAGAGAGCCCGACCACGCGCGCTCTCGCGGACACTCCTCGCATCGCCCCCCGCGCATCCACGATCAGACGCGCGTGCTGTCCGACCCACCCGAAATCGAGATACGAATGGTCCGCCACGATCACGACCGCGTCCGCCTGGCCGAGCTCGGATTCCGTGAGGTCCACGCTCCGCATGGGCAGACCCTGCAACGGCGTATGGCCATCGTCACGGATCTCCGGACAGTGCCGGTCGTGGTAGACGACCGTCGCGCCCTTTTCCTGAAGCAGGCGGATGATCTCCAGCGCAGGACTCTCCCGCAGGTCGTCCACGTCCTTCTTGTAGGCGACACCCAGCACGAGCACGCGGCTCCGACTCAACGCGCGGCCGTCCTCGTTCAACCCATCCATGACCTTGCGCGCCACGAACGCCGGCATCTCCGCGTTGATCTCGCTCGCCAGCTCGATCAGGCGCGTCTTGTACGACAGCGTTCGCATCTTCCACGACAGGTAGTGCGGATCCAGAGGAATGCAGTGCCCGCCCAACCCGGGTCCCGGCGTGAAGCGCATGAACCCGAACGGCTTCGTCGCCGCGGCGTCGATCACGTTCCACACATCCACGCCCAACCGGTCACAGACCTGCGCCAGCTCGTTGACCAGCGCAATGTTGATCATGCGGAACGTGTTCTCGTAGACCTTCGTCAGCTCCGCCGCCTCCGCGCTCTGCACCGGCACCAGCGTGTCGAAGATCCGCGCGTAGAGCGCCTCCCCGGCCGCCGTGC
>JBFJPA010000253.1:0-6946 GCA_041617355.1 Longimicrobiales bacterium | reverse complement strand
CCACCCGCCGACTCGGCGATGAAGGCGCTGAACAAGACGTTCACGCCGCGCATCTTCGACGGCGCCGGCCACGGCTTCCTGCGCGCTCAGGACGGACAGGAAGGCGCGAACCTGCGCGCCACACAGCAGGCCTGGCCGCTGACCGTGCAGTTCTTCAAACAACACCTCGCCCGCTGACGACGATGGCGCGTTCGCTGCCCATCGCCTGCACACTGACCGACGCCGAGCTGCGCGCGCGGCGCGTGCTGTTCCTGGAACGCGTCGCGCCGCGCGTACGGCAGCGGGAAGAGCTCGCGAACGGCATCGCCTGGACGCTGGATGGCGATGCCTTCGCCGATGTCACCGCACTGCTCGAGCTCGAACGCGAGTGCTGCGCGTTCCTGCGCCTCCGCATCGACGCGGAGCCGGAAAAAGGGCCCGTGCGTGTCGAATTGACGGGACCGGACGGGTCGGGCGAGGTGGTCCGGGGGTTGCTGGGAGTATAGACGAAGGGCCCGGTGCACCAGGCCCTTCGCTTCAAACAGCCGTTGCGTCATTGGGTCGGACGCGGCGGCAGATCGCTGTTCCAGATCTCCCAGAGCGACTTCCACGCGCCGTCCGGCTGACGCTCCAACACCGCGACCCACTTGCCGGAATCCTCGAACGCCGGGTCGCCGTTCTTCGGCGTGATCGTTCCCGAATACGTGCCGCGCACGGCTGCCAGATCCCCCGAGATCTGCGTTTCGCCGACGACGTTGACGATCTCGTAGTCGTTCGTGTCCCATGCGGTCAGATACGCATCGCGGATCGCGGCCGTGCTCGTGAACGCGGGCACGTTCGGATTCATGCGAATGGCGTTCGGCGCATAACGCACCATCATCGCCTCGATGTCACGAGCCCGCACGGCCGGATCGAAGCCTTCCTGCAGGGCGTTCAGGGCTGCCTCGTCCTGGGCCTGCATGGCCGCTTGTTCCGCGGCGTCGGGCGCGGCACCGGTCTCCGCCGTTTCACCGTAGCATGCCGGCACGAAGGCGAGAGCCGCGATCACGAGGAGCAACGGCGGGCGATGGGTTGAACTGCGCATCGAAACCTCCACGAACGGGGAATCAGGCGGGAATTGCGGCAAGCGCCGCGTGTTCGGCAATCGTTCGTGTGGGGTGTGAAACGCATGGTGGGACGGCGGCGGTGGTCGGGTCAAGGAAACATCGTGGCGTCGCGCGGGTGCGCACACGCGTAGGACGAAGCGAACCGGACTGGTCGAGCGACGCCGTGCAGGATTGCTGGAAGTGTCGACGCCGGCCCCATCACCCCAGCTCGTACACCCACTCCTCCACCCCGCCCTCGTCCACCCGCGACGCCTCACCATCCCGCCGCACGAACCCGCACTTCTCCAGCACCCGGATCGAGCCCTTGTTGTGTGCCGCCACGAACGCGACCAGCGGCCGCTCATCGATCTCCTGCAGCAACAGCGTCAGTGCGCGCGTCGCGATGCCCTTGCCCCAGTGCTCGCGCCCGATCCAGTAGCCCACCGCCCGACCCTCCGCCGTCATCCAGCTGACGACGTTGCCGACGACAGAATTGCCCACGAGGATCGCGCGCGCGACGACGTCTGCATGACGCAGGATGTCGTTCCAGTGTGCGTGATGTGCGGCTCGGTCGCGCGCCTCGAACGCCGCGAGCCGGCTCGCTACGGGGTCTGCCTGGTGGGAAAAGAAGATGTTGAGGTCGACGGAGCGCACCGGGCGCAGCGTGACCGCCGAATCGACCATGATGCGCCCCCTATCCCCTAAACCCTATCCCCTCTCCCTCCCCCCTATCCCTATCCCTATCCCTATTCCCTTCCGTTTCTTTCAAAACACGAAAAACGCCATCACCGCCGCAAGCCCGCCCACGCCGATCGCGATGCGTTTCCAGCCGAAGCCGCGGTCGGATCCGCCACCCGGCCGCTTCCAGAACAGGATGGTGCCACATTCGCCGCCGGTGAACTCGGGCGGCGGAAAGGAGGGGTAGACTTCGACGCCCTCGAGCATGTCGGGATCGAGATAATCGTCCACGGTCGCCGTCACATTCTGCGGCACCCGTACGCCATCGACGTAGATCGTGGGCTGGCAGCCTGACGTGATGTGGCGTGTGACGAAGAGGAGGTGGCGCTCCTGGAAGGGCTGACCGGGTGGCGCGATGCGCACGATCGTGATCTGCGGCACGGCGCGCAGCAGCTCGGAGGTCGGCCCGCGTGCGCGACGGTCGATCTGTTCGCGCGTCAGGAACTCGCCGAACTGGCCCCAACCCTCACCGCTCGCACGCGCCCGGAATCCGTCCAACGGCGAGGCCGTGCGTGTACTCCTCGCCGTGACCAGCAACGGATCGAGCGGGATCGCATCAACCGCCATGCGCACTTCGACGGTGACGACCTCGCCATTGCCGACACGCAGCGGTGAGCCATCTACCGTGGTATAACCAATGCGAGAGACGCGCAGCCCGAGCTCGCCGGCCGACGTCACAGTGATGCGGAACAGGCCGAGCGAATCGGTGACGGCACGGCCCACGTCCCGGCCGCGCGCATCGACCGCAACGATCTCTGCCGCAGGAATCGGCGCGCCGTTACTCACGTCCCGAACGACGCCTTGCACGACCTGCGCTTGAAGGCCACCGGCGCCACCGAGAAGCAGTATCGCCGCAACAAGAACTCGCATCACGAACCCTCCGAACGACACAGGGACGAAACCGCTCGATACCCTGTCCCCTTTACCCTCTCCCTCGCCCTTTCCTATCCCTATCCCTATTCCCGCCGTTAGTTGCCCAGCACGAAAAACAGAGCCGCGACGCCCGCCAGCCCGACGAACAACCGCTTCCACTCGAAGCCGCGGTCGCCCGCCTGACCCGTCTTGCGCCAGAACAGCACCGTGCCACAATCGCCACCGATGAATTCCGGCGGTGGGAACGACGGATAGATCTCCACGCCTTCCAGCGCCGCGGGATCGAGGATGTCGTCGATCATCCTCGCGTTCTCCTGTGGCACGCGCACGCCATCGACATAGATCGTGGGCGCACATTCGGTGGAGAGGTGGCGAGTGATGTAGATGAGGTTACGCTCGACGCCGAAAGGGGTTTCGTTCTGCGTCGTGCGGACCAGCGTGACCTGCGGCATCGCGCGCAGCAGCTCGGTCGCTGTGCCGTCCACGCGACGGTCGATCTGGTCGCGCGTCACGAAGAGACCGAACTTGCCCCAACCTTCGCCTCGCACCCGCGCATGGAAGCCGTCGAGCGCCGCTGTAGCGCGTGAGCTCCGCGCCGTGACCAGCAGCGGCTCGAGCGGAATTGCGTCCGCCGCCATGCGCACCTCGATCGTCACGACCTCGCCGCCGTCCACACGCAACGTCGAGCCTTCCACGGTCGTGTAGCCGATGCGCGACGCGCGCAGCAGCAGCTCGCCCCCCGAAGACAGCCGCACCCGGAACAGCCCTGCCGAATCACTGACGGCGCGACCGGCCTCGCGCCCCCGCGCATCGGTCGCCACGACCTCGGCGGCCACTATGGGCTGGCCCGTGGTGACATCGCGTACGACACCCTGGATGACCTGCGCTTGTAGGCCGCCCGCACACGTGCAGAGCAGCACCGCCAATACGAGAGCCCGCATCGGCCTCCAGAAAGAAGAGGTGAGGACGGATGTCCAACGGGACGTTCATCCGCAGGTCTGAAGCAGTCAAGATTCCAGGGGCGGGAGGCCGCCGGAAAGACCCGCGCTCATCCCGCAACCGCCGAACTGCTGGGCGGGGTGCCACCGGCTCCGCTCGGCACGGCCTTACGATGCGGCGACGCCATCCAGCGCTGCGACGATCTCTTCAACCAGTTTCTGTGCTTCGCGCAGCCTGAAAATCGTGATATCCGTCCAGAGCAGCCGGTTCGCCACGACGCTTTCGAAGCGCACGTCGCCGAGCACGGCCGCCGGCGTGAACGGGAACCGGCTCGCGCCGATCTTCTCCGTCGGAGTGAGGTTGTCGATCGTGGTGCGCATCGGAACCGCCGCGGTGAGGTAAGGGGCGAGCTGATCCGCCCAGTGCTGCAGCTTCGCCTCTTCGACGCGCTCGGCGTTTTCGGCCTCCTGGGCCCAGGACGAGAGGAGGGTACGAAGGTCGGGGCTCGAGATGGCACCCAGTCCCTCGGAGCTCAGGAGCGAGAGCAGCGTTCCGTTGGACGGATCGAACGTGGCATCGACGTAGAGAAGGGCCAGCAGCGAGTCGAACCGGGCGGCAGGCATGTCGGCCGGCCCCGGCCCTGTGTTCGCAAGCAGCGTGCGGGCCGCATCACGCGAGCGCTCGTTGACTGCGATCACGCGTTCGAGGTCCGCCAGCGTCTTGGCGAAGTCGGCCTGAAGGTTCGCGATCAGCCGTCGCTCCGTTCCGCGCTCCAGGCGGCCGTCCCACCACGCGTCGATCGCGAAGGCCAGGAGAATGCTGATGACGATCGCGGCGCCTTCCGCGAAAAGGCGGGCCCATGGGATCCGGGTTGTCGCATTCGTCACGTCTGCACCTTTCCTTTGTAGCGTTCGTCGCGTCGCTCTCTATTTGGGACACGCCGACTTCACGGACTCGACGTAAAGAAGCACGTCGAACGCCTTGACAGGCGCTGCCACGAGGTACGGCACGATATCATCGAATTTCATTTCCTGGCTGAGCCATTCCGCGACGGCTGGCGGCGCCTGACGGAGGTCGAGCAGATAGGGTTTGCCTCCGGCCGCGCGCCGGGCGGCGCCGGCCAGCGTGTTCGGCGGCGGTGGCGGGAAGGTCAACATCCGACCGCTGCCGCAGCCGAGCTCCAGTTCGACGCCGTTGCCGACGAGACCGCCGATGACGACGAGGTCGTCGCCGAGCCAGTCGCGCAGGTACGTCCCGGCCGACAGCTCCATCGTGGACGGGAGTCGTTCCTCGACGCCGAGTTGCGCGAACCGCGCCGCCGATTCCGCGGAGACACCGCTCCGGTGGGGTGTGGCGATGACGTGCGGCAGCGACGCGTAGACGAGGATCCTGCTCTCGGGTCCCTCCTGCTCGAGGATCCACCGCACGTTGTCGGCCTGGGCACGCTCCCGTGCTGCGCTGCGCTGCACCTGGCCCGCGCGCAGCTCCGCATCCATCTGCCACGCACCGGTCGCTGCCCGGAGCGCCCAGCGAACCTCCTCGGGTGAGCTGGCCGCCGCGTAGAGCGGCTCGTGCTGTCGGATCCGGTGAAGGAGGTCGGAGATCGCGACGGTGAGCGCGTCGCGCTGCTCCTGTGTCAACTCGCCGTACGTCGCGGCCGAGAATGGCGCGCGCAGATGCGCCAGCAGCGGCGAAAGCCGCCCGTGGAACGAGCCGAACGCGGCAGAGTCCACACGTTCGAGAAAGGCGAGGGCCTGATCGGCGGGAAACCGGTTCCCGTGCGTGTAGTTGCCGCGCCCCGGTACATCGAAGCCATAGTAGTCGACACGCTTGTCGGGCGTCGCGACTTCGTTGTAGGTGCGAAGCCAGCGGAGCAGCTCCGCGTTCTGCGGGTCCTCGTGGAACCCGTACGTGAAGCTGCGGGTCACGACATCGTCCAGGTCGCCGGGGCCACCTCTGACGTACTCGTGTGCTGCTCTGCCTTCGAGCAGACCTGACTCGACGGCGATAACGGTGAAGCCCTCGTTCTCGACGAGCCACGTGAACACGCGGTTGCGGAACTGTGTCGCTTCCGCGCCCATGTGCGCGAAATCGGTGAGCGCCACGACGCGGGCGTCGCCGATCATTCTTCGCAGCACCATCAGGTCGTCGCTCGGCCCGCTGGGACTCAGCGTTTCGAGGCGGGTCAGCGAACGGCTCGCCCATTCGACGAACGCGGTCTCACCCGCGGTGCTCTGGGCGTGCAGGGGCGCAGCGCCGAGCACCGAAAGAGCCAGAACGTTCCCCAGAGTTGCACGGACCCAACTGCCACTCATGAGCACGGTCACGTCCTCCTGTTTGCCAGGATCATCCGGCATCGGCCGGCCGCGTCGGCACGGCCGCGTCGCAGACGCCGAGCCGGTTCGCCGAGTACGTGAAGAAGTCGTCGGTATACGACCGGATCGCGATGATGAACGCGCGGAACGATTCGGAATCCGTGCGCAGGATTTGGAAACGAGCGCGCTGCGCCTCGGGCACATCGGTGCCCAGCCGCACGCGCTCGAGGATGGTTTGCGGCGGCGGATCCTCGTGGAATCCCAGCGGCCCTTTTCCGCGCGGCAACGTTGACAGGTGCTCCATGCCCGACCGGACCTGTCCCACGATCGTCCCGTTGCGATCGAGCGGCCGGCCGCGCTGCCCGATGTTCACCACGAGCTCCGAGCCGTTCCCCGAGCCGGGATCGACGCCGCGCGCCGCGCCGACGCTGCCGTAGCAGTGCACCAGCCAGGCGCGTCCGCTCTGCGGGTCGCGGGCAGCCGGGAATCCGGCGACCAGACCGACTTCGGGAGCGTACGTGTCGGGGTCGGGCAGCGGCGTGAACGGCAGGCCCTCGGAGTCGACGTCGATCTCAGCATCGATGCCTCGCCGGATGTGCGCCGGCCACTCCTCGCCATCCGAAAGGCGCCGAGGCGCCCACTGCGCGACGAAGTTGTCCTGCACGCGATGCACGGCGCCGCCATCGAAGTAGCCGCCGCGGGCAAGTGCGCGGATGTTCTCGACGTGGCGAGGCGCGAAGTCGGGAGCCAGCTCGATGATGACCTGCCCGCCCGGGAGATCGACGTAGAGCGTGTTCGCGGGATCCAGTGAACGCCACTCTTCGGCGCGCGTTGCTCGCAGGATCTCGGACGGGGTCCGGACGGGACGTTCGGCGATGTCCTGCGCGTGCAGCGGCGCTGCGGTCAGTAGCGCGGGAATACACAGAATCGTCGGAACCCGCACGCTCTTCACGTTCGCTCGTCCGGTATAGGCGATCGCGCGCTCATGACCTCCGCCAGCCCTGTACCCTGCCCCCT
>JBFJPA010000252.1:0-6960 GCA_041617355.1 Longimicrobiales bacterium | reverse complement strand
GCTGACGTCGACGGACGGTGGTTTCCAGGTCGAGCTGTCCGCGCCGCGCGCGGGACGGGACGCCGAATGGTGCCTGCTCGAGGGCGGGCTGTCACCCTCCCCGGGGATCGGCCCGGCCGAGGCGGGTCCGCTGAAGGTGCAGTTCGCGTGATGGCGCGGCGCGCCGGGACGGCCCGGGCGACACTCAGCCCGGGCCGTTGTCCCGCGACGGTCCCCGAACGAACCCGCCCCGCCGACGATGCAAGGCGCCTATGCAGGGTCTCCGAGGGCCGCACACGGCCCGCTCTGCTCGGCGAGGTTGCTGTGTCCGCTGAACGTCACGTCCACGGTTGGCGGAGACGTACTGAAGTCGATGTTGATGACTTCGTGGCCGATGTGGAAGAACAACAATGCCCCGCCGTCGAAGTCATGGATCTTCTGTTGCGCGCCATTAACAGCCAGGTACGTCATGTTGCCACTCTCGTCGAACCGGGCTTCGATGTTGTGAGTCGAGTTGTTGGTCGCCGAGACACCTGAGCTGAGGTTCGTGAACGTCGCGTCCTGATTGATGTGCAATTTGACGCGGCGCACGCCGCCGCCTGGATAGAACCACGTCTGTACAACCTGTTTGCCGACGACGACGACCTGCACGTCGAACGTCGCACACGGGAACACGAAGGCGACGTCGACCGGGACGTGATTCACGATGGGGCCGCCCTGGCTGGGCGCGTTGGCCGCGGCGAACAGGTCCGAGTCGAGCGGCAGGGGTTCCGTCGGGGTCTCGGCGCAGGCTGACACGACGGCAACGACGACGATGAGACCGAGAACTCGTGCGTCCAGCATGGATCCGCCCGGGCGATGAGGGTCGGTCGCGGAGCCCACGCCGCCTCGATCCCGTCGGGCGCGGGCAGGCATCCATCCAACCCGCCGATGGCACGGCGGGCCGGTTGATCGGATGCTACGGTCGACCCGTCTTCCAGCCGTGACCTCACCGTGACCCGGCGACCGTGAGAACCGCATCAACGCGCTCTTGCTCCTGGCCGTGAGTCTGCCGGCATTCCCTGTCGTCGGGCGGCGGATTCGAACCGGGCGCCGAGGGGCTACCGCGCCGCGCCGAACGGTCTCGACCCTGCGCAACTGGTGAAGGGCGGGCGGTACCGAATCGACCCGGCCGAGGGGGGCCGCTGAAGGTGCAGTTCGCGTGATGGCACGGCGCGCCGGGACGGCCCGGGCGATCGCGACCGGGCCGTTGCCCGCGCGTCAGTGACCGTTGCGACGACGCGTGTGCGTCAGTTGCGCGACCGCACGCCTGCCAGTGCCCTCCCTCTGCCGCACGGCACCGGCGCGCTGCGCCGGGACGCCGACCCGACGAACAGAGCGAACACGGCGGACGGCTGGAGCACGGTCGTGCATCACTGTGTGAAGCGAAGACGCAGTGAGCCCCACTCGATCAGGGCGGATTGTCCTTCCCGGCGGCCGGTTGGCCGATGGCGTGTCGTCTGGCGGTATCCCGTCGGCCACGTCGCCGCTCCCGATGTATCGGGCGTGAAGGCGATGCGATCGCCATGCAGCCCGTAGCGCCCGTGCGATATGCGGTGCCAGTGCCTGCCGAACATCGTGCAGACCTGGGTCTGTCCGCGCCACGTGTAGTAGACCTCGTAATCTCCCCCTGCACCGAGACGCAGCCTTCCGCCATCCACGCGAATCGAGTCGGGGTACGGCCAAGCGAAGAAAAGAAAGAACGCCAGACACTTGCCTTCCACGACGATGGCCGGGATCTCGAGCTCGTTCACGTGGGTGAGTTCGAAGATTTCGGCGGGTGGCTCGCGAACCGGGTCCGGCTCCTCCTCTGGCCCGGTGGGATCGGCACAGCCGATCAGCGCAGGCATGATCAGCGACAGCGCGAAGCTCAGGAAGAACTCGCGCACCCCCCGCCGGCCTCGATCGTCGTGCGACCGGTGCTGGCGCGGTTCACCTGTCGTATGCACAGCAGCGGATTCCGTCATGGCCCACCTCGCGCAAATGGTCCCAAGCGGCGCGTGCGCCGCTCTTCACATGGATGGACGGCAAGGTGGAGTACCGGACTCGTGCAGAATGCGTAGAAGCCAGCCGGAAGTGACGTAGTGATGGAGCT
Organism: Longimicrobiales bacterium; assembly: GCA_041617355.1. GTDB lineage: Bacteria > Gemmatimonadota > Gemmatimonadetes > Longimicrobiales > RSA9 > JBFJPA01. The sequence continues at coordinate 4,847 of JBFJPA010000252.1, read as the reverse complement.
CGTCCCGTACACCCTCCCGGGCTCGGGCGGGACGCGTGATGCAAAGCGATCCGCAGAGAACGCGACCGTATCACGCGTGGCGTTACTGTGGCCAGACATCCCGGCCGACGGGGAACGTGCACACAACGGCCCAACGCGCCATGTCAGCGCACCGGAGAACCGCCCACTCTTGCGCCGTGTCCGGCGCGGCTCGCCTTACCGGGGGGTGACGCACCGCGCGACGCCGGGCCGCGAAGGTGTCCCGTCGCATGACCCCGCGTGATCAGCCGGAGCACGGCGGAGAGGTCCACGAGGTAGCCGACCGACCCGGCGGGCCGCCGAGTGCCAGACGCGCCCGGACCAGGACAACCCGGCACACGTCCTCCGGTCAGCTTCGGTGACATACGCTTTCCGGCTCGCCCCGACGTTCGCAATGCGATCCTTCGTCGGGGATCGTATTATATCATTTCGCTTCAGGAGATGGAGGGACTGATCCTCCAGCTTGAGGAGCCGGCGACGTGTCCCGACGTGGCCGGGGATCGCTGACGCTCACCACGGTTTCTGCGGGCCACGTGCACACGCTTGAACGCAGCCGCAAGTGGCGTTTCGCTCGAGGTTAGAATGACTCTGTAGCCACCGGGGAGGACACCATGACATCTCGCTCAGCAACTCTCGTTTTGTCTGGCGGTGGCGCCAAAGGTGCGTTCCAGGTTGGCGCCGAGCGGGTCCTCCGTGAGGAAGCTGGCTTCAGCTGGGAACGGATATTCGGAGTCTCAGTTGGCGCCTTGAATGGGACTCTTCTGGCTCAGGGGGAGTACGAACGATTGTTACAGGTGTGGCAGACAATTCGTGAAAGGGACGTCTACAAGAAGGTCGGCTGGCTCAAGATCGCCTGGAGACTCGCCGTCCAAAGGAAGCAAGGTCTGTATGACGTGACACCGCTCCGCAAGACGATCGAGAAACACGCCGCTGGCCGCCCATTCCAGGTACCCCTTCACGTAGGTCGTGTCTCACTCGTGTCAGGCGCGTATGACCTCGTGAGCAGTGACGACCCCATGATCCTCGACGCAGTCTGGCACAGCGCCACGATGCCGGTCATATGGGAACCCATCGGACCCCAGGCCTATGTGGATGGAGGTCTCCGCAACGTGACTCCTCTTGGCGATGCTCTCGCCTTCAACCCGAGCGAGTTAGTAGTCCTGCTCTGCAGCCGGAAGGAAATTGAACCGTCGAAGCGACCGGATGACATCGTTGACGCGGCGAAGCGGAGTCTGACCGACATTACGATCAACGAGATACTGATCAATGACATCCGGGAGTTTGTCCGAATAAACGCACTGGTGAAGCAGGCTGAAGCCGCCGGCGTTGAGTTGAAGGACGAGAATGGCATGCCATTTCGCTTTTGCCCGATCACCGTGATTCAGCCTGCCGGACCGCTTGGTGACACCCTGGATTTCTCGCGGGATGTGATGAGGACGCGGCTTGATGCAGGCCAAAAAGCGGCGCGGGACTGGCTGCAGTCGTGACTGGTACGCCGATCTCGGACGATTGTCGCCGGGCGGCCCAACCCATACGACGGCCACCAGGCAACCCGGCGAGCCGCCGGGTATCAGCATTCGGAGCAGCACGGGCCGGCGGACATGGCGTTTTCGCCCGGGACCGCCGCTTCGCAGGGATCTTTCCGGACTCCGACCTGCCTCAGCCCTCGCTATGCCCTCGCGGCCTCGGCCACGACCCTGCTCACTGGTGAGAGACAGGCCGGACGAATAAGTTTTGCCGCCACCGGACGCCACGGTCGCGCGTCCCGCCTCCACGCAGCTTCTCGACGCGCGGGAGGTCATTGCGCCTCGAACCGCGATCCGCCCATGCACCGACGCAACCGCATCGCGTTCCTCGCGCTGGCCGCCATTTCGTGCACCGCTCCATCAGCCGAGGTGGCGAGGTGGGAGGCCCGGGCCGCCAACGTCACGATCATCCGTGACGACTTCGGTGTCCCGCACATCTACGCACCGACCGATGCCGACGCGATCTTCGGCCTGATGTACGCGCAGGCGGAGGACGATTTCCCACGCATCGAGACGAACTTCCTGAACTCGCAGGGACGCCTGGCGGAGGCGGAGGGCGAGCAGGCCATCTGGCGCGACCTGCGCATGAAGTTGTTCATCGATCCCGTGCGGATGCAGGCGCTGTACGCGGAAAGCCCGGACTGGCTGCGGGCGCTGATGGACGGCTGGGCCGACGGCCTGAACTACTACCTGCACACGCACCCGGAGGTCACGCCGCGCGTGCTGACGCGCTTCGAGCCGTGGATGGCGCTCACGTTCAGCGAGGGTAGCATCGGCGGCGACATCGAGCGCGTGAACCTGCGCGAGCTGGAGGCGTTCTACGGCAATCCTGCGGGTCGAGCGATCGCGGCAGCCTCACCCGCCGTAACACAGGCCGCGAGTGCGCTCGTGCTGCCGGACCCGGAGCGCGAGCCGGTCGGCTCCAACGGCATCGCCATCGCGCCGAAGAACACGCGGGATGGCAACGCGCTGCTGCTCATCAACCCGCACACGTCGTTCTTCTTCCGCCACGAGGCGCACATCGTGAGCGACGAGGGGCTGAACGCGTACGGCGCGCTCACGTGGGGCCAGTTCTTCGTCTACCAGGGCTTCAACGAGACGGCCGGCTGGATGCACACCTCCAGCTCGGTGGACAACATCGACGAGTTCCTCGAGACGATCGTCGAGCGCGACGGCGCGCTGTACTACGTGCACGGCGAGGAGCAGCGAGCGGTCGAGAGCCGGGACGTGACGGTGCGGTATCGTGCCGCCGACGGCTCGCTGGCCGAGCGCGTGTTCACGGTCTACCGCACGGGCCACGGCCCGGTTGTGCGCGCGGTGGATGGGCGCTGGGTGAGCGTGGCGCTGATGGAGGAGCCGATGCGCGCGCTGATCCAGTCGTATTCGCGTACCAAAGCCAACAACCTGGCCGCGTATCTCGAAGTCATGCAGACGCACACGAACTCGTCGAACAACACGCTGTTCGCCGATGCGGAAGGCAACATCGCGTACCTGCACTCCAATTTCGTGCCGGTCCGCGACACACGCTTCGACTACGACCGGCCCGTGGATGGCAGCGATCCGGCCACGGCGTGGCAGGGCGTGCACACGCTCGAGCAGTCGCCCAACGCGATCAATCCCACCAGCGGCTGGGCCTTCTGCACCAACAACTGGCCGTGGTCGGCGGCGGGCCCGGCGAGCCCGGACTCGTCGCGCTTCCCGCGCTACATGGACCGCGGCACCGAGAACCCGCGCGGCATCCACGCGCTCCGCGTGCTGGAGGGACGCACGGACTTCACGCTCGAGTCGCTGCGCGCGGCCGCGTACGACAGCTGGCTGCCGGCCTTCGAGCAGTTGATCCCGTCGCTGGTGCAGGCGTGGGATGGGCTGTCGGCGGGCGACCCGCTCAAGGCGCGGACCGCCGAGCAGGTGCGGCTCCTGCGCGAGTGGGACCGACGCTGGGGCGTGGAATCGGTGCCGACCGCGCTCGCCGTCTTCTGGGGCACGGAGCTGCTGGATCGCGTGCAGGCCGAGGCCAGGTCTGCGCGCATGGACGTCTACCAGTACGCGGCGACGCGGACCCCGCCGGCCCAGCGGTTGGATGCGCTCGTGGCTGCGTCCGAACGACTGGCCGCGGACTTCGGCGACTGGCGCACGGCGTGGGGCGAGATCAACCGGTTCCAGCGCCTGGACGGCGCCATCGATCTCCGCTTCGACGACGACGCGCCATCGGTACCCGTGGGCTTCACATCCGCGCGCTGGGGCTCGCTCGCGTCCTTCGGCGCCTCGCCGCGCGAAGGCACCAAGCGCTGGTACGGCACGAGCGGGAACAGCTTCGTCGCCGTCGTCGAGTTCGGCGAGCGCGTGCGCGCCGTGGCCGTGACCGCCGGCGGACTGAACAACCAGCCGGATTCGCCGCACTTCAACGACCAGGCCGAACGGTACGCGACGGGCGATCTGCGGCCGGTCCGCTTCTACCGCGAGGACGTCGAGGCAGCGGCACAGCGCACGTATCGGCCGGGAGTGCGGTAGCGCTCGAAGATCGCCGTCGGCCTAGCGACCCGCCCGATCCGGAGTCCCGACGAGCGCGATGAATGCGTCCGTGGCCTCGAGCATCGCGTTCAAGTACCAGAGCCGATTGCGGATGTTCTCCTGGAACAGGCGGAGAATGACGGCGGTGTCCGGATGAAGCTGGATCGCGAGCAGCGCACGCGTCGCCTCATCCTCGCCGGCTCCGTTGTCCGCCGTCCAGGTTCGCTCCATGACGCTCCACAGCCGGTCTGCGTGATCCTGAAACGGAACGATCGCCCGTGTGAACTCGATCAGGTCGGCTCGCAGACTCGCGACCGTCTCATGTCATGGACTCCGATCCCGCCGATGCGCGGACTCGAGCACTCGATGCCAGTTCAGCACGATATGGATCTCGCGTGCCGGTGCCTCGGGGTTCTTTGTCGTGACGAGGAAGCGGCGCGCGTCGGGGCTCACAGCCCAGCGGCCCTGAAACACATCCACGTCCGGCATGGTGAACAGTCGTGTGGTCGGGCCTCGCTGGAATTCGCCGGCGGTGCTCACGCGTGTGGCCACTAGTGTCGAATCCTGCCAGTAGAACAGTTCATTTCCGACCGGCGACCAGCGCGGAAGCACGCCGCCGTCCGTCGAGATCTGCCGACGCGCCGTCAACTCCGGAAACGATACCACGTAGACCTCCGGCCGTCCCGACGCGTTCGACTCGTAGGCGAGCCAGCGGCCGTCCGGCGAGAATGTCACCCCCATTTCCGTCGCCGGGGTCGCGGCAATGACCAGCTCCTCGTCGCCGTCCACGCG
>JBFJPA010000251.1:0-6998 GCA_041617355.1 Longimicrobiales bacterium | reverse complement strand
CGACGGCGACGGCCGCCGCGCGTACCCGCGGATCCTCGTTTTCGAGGAACGGCATCGGGTCGAACGACTCCGGCAATTCCGCCGTCGCGGCGAGTGCGAGCATGTTGCGGGTCACGAACCAGCGTGAATCGTCGGCGCGTTGAATGGCGCGCTCCGTGGCCGTAGCGCCGAGCTGAGACAGACAGTCGAACGCGCACCGGCGCACGTTCCGACTTGGCGAATCGGCCAATGCGTCGAGCAGCGGATCGATCGCCGACTCGCCCATCGCGGCGGAGACCTCACGTAGCGCGTCACGATCGACGTCATCGCTCGCCGTCATCAGGTAGATCAGCCGTGGCGTAAGCACGACGGCGGCCAACTCGCGTCCGGCCGCGTTGTCGCTCCCGGCCGACCGGACGATCTCGAGCAACTGCCTCACATCGCCCTGATCCAGCAGGGACTGCGCGACGCGCTCGGCGGCGGGTCCCCAGGCGCCGACCTCCTGGCTGATCTCGAGGACCCGCTCGACGCCGACCGGCTCCGCCAAGACGGGCGCATCCACGGCCACGCGCTCGAAGGACAGGGCGTCGAGGACGCGGCCGTACATCTCCGGGTTCGGGTTCGACAGCGTCCAATCTTCGATCATGCGGTCCATCGCATGACGCAGCTCGGCGCGCGATGTCGCCCGCACTTCCGCAAGTGTCGTCCGCGATATCGACGCAAGCTTCGCCAGCACACGCAACAGACTGTGTGATACGGACCCGGCGGATGCCTCGGCTGCCGCCGTGATCAGCCGGATCAATGCGTCGGGTGCAACGGACGTGGCGGCCGCACGCAGCAGCTCGGCACGCCGGCGCGCATCGCCGTCCAGCCGAACCAGCGCGCGCAATGTGTCTGGATCGAGCTGGCGGATCAGCTCGGAAATGCGGACGCGTGCCTTCGTCTCTTCGTCGCTGCCGTCGCCACGCAACGCGCGCACGAGCCGGACGAGCTGGGCCGCGACGGCGGACATGAACCCGGAGTGGTCGCGGTTCGCATTGATCGCCTTCGCGATGTCTTCGGGCTCGGCGCCAGCCGGCGGCGCGTCGACGAGCGCAGCCTGAGCGAGCGCGGACCAAATCGCACTCGGCGACTCCGTCTCGAGGGCGCTCGACTCCTCGCCGAGTTTGATCCGGTCGTAGTCCAGCGAGCGCACCCGGATCGCGAGAACGCCGGCCAACAGGAGCGGCTCCGTCGTCGGTTCCGCTGCCAGGGCCGCGAGCAGTCGCTCCACCTCCGCGACGGCCAGCCCAGAGTAGAACGTGATGGCGCCGATCTGGTGCGCCAGCGAGCGGCCAGCCAGGTCCCGCAGCAACGGCACATCGGCGGCGATCGAGACATCCCCGACGACGATGGTATCGCGTGCGAGACCGACACCCAGCTCGCCGCTGCTGTTGACCGTCGCACTGATCGATTCGTGAAGCTTGCTCGCCACGCCCTGGAGCATGGGGTGGCCACGCGGATACATGGCGAACTTCTGAATGCCGGCCGCGAGTGCCAGCAGCAATTCCCGCTCACGCGCTTCGCCGTCCGTGGCGCGCAAGGCGGGTCTCTGAACCTGCTGCTGTACCTGCGGTTCGCGCGACATTCGCGCCCTCCGCGACAGGAGAGCGCCGGAAGGCAACAGGCCGCATCGCCCCCGGCGCGGGGGGGTCCGCAAAGAAGTCTCGGGCTCTCACGCGCGCGAATTAACATTTCAGGGCCGGGCGCAAGGGGCCGCCGCTCGATCCCAGTGACGAAGGGCCCCCGCCCGGGGGCACCCGGACCGGCACGCTCGCCCGGGCGGACCGGCTCCCGCCTCCGTGACTTCGTCCGCCAGCTCAGCGCGCCACGATCGTCGCTCGGATCAGTCTGTCCAGACGGGGAAACGCGGCGTCGAGGTAGGCGTTGCCCTCGGCCACGATCCGGCTCTGATCGCCCCGACGCACGCCACCACCCGAGTCCTCGCCGTATCCCGAGTAGATCGAATCGACCACGCTCTCCATTCCCGCGATGACGCGGCCGAACGGGGCGAAGCCCTGCGCGTCGAGGCGGCTCAGATCGACCATGCTGATGTAGACCTGCGTCGAGCGCGTACCCGGCTCCGTGAACGCGAAGGCGATCGTACCACGTGTGTTGGATGCTACGACGGGGTCATCGGGCATGCCGCGATCGTACCACACGGCCGAGACGGCCGGATCGCCCGCGATGCCCCACTGCGTGATGAAGTCCGGCACGACACGATGGAAACGCGCGTCGTCGTAATAGCCGAAGCGCACGAGGTTGTAGAAGCGATCCGCCCCGATCGGCGCCCACGCGCGAATGCCTTCGATGAGGAAGACGCCCCTGGTCGTCTCGACACGGACGTGGAACGTATCCGGCGCGGGCTCCGACCACGCCGCATGCGTCGGATCGAGGAGGACCGCGCGCGAATCGACGCCTTCACTCGTATCGGTACAGGTGCCGATGACGAACGCGGCGAAGGCGATGGCAACGAAGCGAGGCCAAGGTACACGACAGGGGTTCGCGCTCCAGCGCGCGAATCTTCGGGCTGCGATTGCGCTCACCACCACCTCTCGCGAACTTGGGTTGTCCCAACCCACGGTTGACCCCGACACGGTCGTCCCGGTGTGGATCGACCCAGGCCACGTGTCGCCGCTTCTTCTTCCGATTTCGTGGCCCGGCCCGCCGACCGAGATTCCCCGTCTGCAGGAGGCCACAGTGCACCGCCTCGTCTCACCGTCCATCCTGCTCGTTGCCGCCGCCTTCGCAATAGGGGCCGCACCGGCCCTCGCGCAATCGCCACCGGATGCCTGGCTCGACCAGCTGCCGCCTCTCATCGAGAGGGAGACGTTCTTCGGTGATCCCGAGATCTCCGGCGCCAGTCTGTCGCCCGACGGTCGCTGGATCACGTTCCGCAAACCGTACCGGGACGTGATGAATATCTGGGTCAAGGGCATCGAGGAGCCGTTCGATGCAGCACGGCCCATCACGGCCGACACGGTACGTCCCGTGTCCGGCTTCTTCTGGACGCAGGACAGCAGGTACGTGCTCTACGTCCAGGACAAAGGCGGCGACGAGAACTTCCACCTCTATGCTGTGGATCCGCTGGCTGCCGCGGAGCCGTCGACGGGCGTGCCGACGGCCCGGGACCTGACGCCGTACGACGGCGTGCGCGCGATGATGATCTCGCTACCGGAATCGACGCCGGAACGGATCGTCGTGGGCCTGAACGACCGCGACGCCGCATTCCACGATGTGTACCGGGTAAACATCGAGACGGCCGAGCGCACGCTGCTGATCCAGAATGATGAACGGATCGCGGGCTGGCAGGCGGATCTCGAGGGCAACGTGCGCCTGGGCTTGCGCGTGGACGATGCCGGTGAGACGGAGATCCTGCGCATCGACCGCGACGGCACGTTCGCCGAGGTCTACCGCTGTGGTTTCGAGGAGAGCTGCGGCCCGGTCCGCTTCCACAAGGATGGCCGTCGCGTCTACATGATCACGAACAAGGGCGACGACGTCGACCTCACGCGCCTCGTCCTCTTCGATCCCGCCACGCGCGTAATGGAACTGGTGGAGAGCGATCCGGAGGGCCAGGTCGATTTCGGTGGCGTGGAGTTCAGCGATGCGACGGACGACCTGCTCGCGACCTACTACGTCGGGGACCGGCTCCGCGTCTATCCCAAGGACGAAGAGTTCGCGCGTCATTATCAGCGCGTTCGCGAGCAGCTGCCGCGCGGCGACATCTACTTCGGATCGTCGACGGAGGACGAGTCCAAGGTGATTCTGACGGTCACGTCCGATGTCGATCCCGGTGCCACGTACCTCTACGAGAAGGAGCGAGGCGAGGTCGAGCTGTTGTACCGGCCGCGGCCGAATCTGCCGACCGAACACCTCGCCGAGATGAGGCCGGTTCGCTACCGGGCACGCGACGGCGAGGAGGTGCCGGCGTACCTGACGGTGCCGAAGGGTGTGGAGCCGCGCGGACTGCCGGCCATCCTCATGCCGCACGGCGGACCGTGGGCGCGTGACAACTGGGGCTACGACAGCATGGCGCAATGGCTCGCGAACCGCGGCTACGTCGTCCTGCAGCCCAACTTCCGTGCATCCGCGGGCTACGGAAAGCGCTGGCTCAACCTGGGCAGCAAGCAGTGGGGCACCGGCAGCATGCAGCACGACCTGACGGACGGCGCGCGTTGGCTGGCCGAGCAGGGCATCGCGAACCCCGATCGCATCTGCATCATGGGCGGCTCGTACGGCGGCTACGCGACACTCGCGGGCCTCGCGTTCACGCCCGACGTGTACCACTGCGGCGTGTCCATCGTCGGCCCCTCGAACCTGATCACCTTGATCCAGTCCGTGCCGCCGTACTGGGAGCCGGCGCTCGCGCTGTTCCGCAACCGCATGGGCGACTGGGAGGATCCCGAAGAGCGTGCGATGCTCGAGCGGCAGTCGCCGCTGCATTCGGCCGATCGGATCGAGGATCCCCTGCTCGTCATCCAGGGCGCCAACGATCCGCGCGTGAAGCAGGCGGAATCCGATCAAATCGTCGCCGCCATGCACGAGCTCGGCCGTGCGGTGGAGTACATGGTCGCGCCCGACGAAGGACACGGCTTCGCCGGCGAGATGAACCGGCTCGCCATGACGGCCAAGATCGAAGAATTTCTCGCCCACCACCTCGGCGGCCGTTACCAGGCGGAGATGTCGCCGGAGCTGCGCCGGCACCTGGACGGTCTGATGGTGGACGTCGCCACGGTCACGGTCGCAGAGCCCGAAGATCTCGACGCGGGCGTGCCGCCGAGTGTCGAGGCCGAGCGGGTCACGCCAGGGACCTACGAGTACTCGCTCGACCTGAACGTGCGCGGCCAGACCATGGAGCTCGCGAGCGAGCGAATCGTCGAGCGTGGCACGCGCGAGGGCAGGGACGTCTGGCTCGTCATTGAGAATACGCAGACGCCCGCCGGGCCGGCAGCCGATACGACGTGGCTGGACCCCACGACCCTGCAGCCCATTGCTCGCCAGGTCCACCAGGGACCGACCACCGTGGCGCTGCAGTTCACCGAAGACGGCGTCACCGGCGCCATAGACGCCGGCGCACAGCAGATGAACGTGAACGTGACCAGCGAAGATCCGCTCTTCGGCGATGGCGCCTCATTCAACCTCGCCGTCGGGGCCATGCCCCTCGAGGACGGCTACGTGACGACGGTGCACAACCTCGACCTCTTGCAGGGCCGCGCGAAAGCCAACCGCATCGAGGTCACCGGCAGCGAAAGCGTCACCGTGCCGGCCGGCAGCTTCGAGACCTGGGTCGTCGAGGTGAAGCCGGAAGACGCCGACGCGAATACGCTGTGGATCGACAAGGATAGTCGGCGCGTGATCAAGGCGGAGCTGAAGCTGGGCGCGCAGATGGCCGGCGCGACGGCGACGATGGAGTTGATCGGAGGCGACTGAGCCTGGCCGGGGGTCTGCGGGGGTTTTCGTCTCGAAGCCACCCTGGCTGACGGTCCTGCACGCGTTACGCACACGGGCACAGCCTCACGGGAGCCGCACGCATCGATGAGCTGCTCGCAAGCAACGGTGCGCGTGCAGGGTCGTCGCGCTGGAATCTCCATGCCGCTATGCTGAGCTGTGCCCGTGGACCGCCGGAGCGCAACGTGCAGTTCGGCAAAGCATGGGTCACTCGCCATAGCCGGAGGTTTTCGCATCACGCTACTCGAGGCGCGCCGCCTCCTATCCCGCTTCGCGAGCCTGCGCGTGAACGCCCGCGAGGATCTGCTCGCAGGGCCGGTCCGGGGAGAGTTGCTCGGCGCCGAGCGTCTCGCGGAACGGGCTCACGCGGTGGCGGCGGCTCAACGACTGGTGTCGCGCCGACGAGCGCGCCCGCGGGCTCGCCTGCTCGCTCGCCTGTCGCGCACGCGCGGGATCCTCGAGGACGCCAACGAGCGGCTCACCGAGGCCGCCGCGAACGGCGTCGATATCAGCTCTGCCGGTGACTGGCTCCTCGACAATTACCACATCCTGCAGGAACACATCGGCGAGGTTCGGGACAGCCTGCCGCGTCGCTACTACCGAGAGCTCCCGGAACTCGCTGACGGCCCGCTCGCGGGTTACCCGCGTGTGTACGAGGTGGCGATCACGCTGATCTCACACAGCGAGGGGCGGGTGGACCTCGCCAATGTGAGCGGGTTCGTGGCCGCCTTCCAGCAGGTGACCGGACTCACGTTGGGCGAGCTCTGGGCACTGCCGGCCATGCTGCGCCTTGGCCTGATCGAAAACGTTCGCCGAATGGCGCTCCGCACCGTGCAACGGCTGGAGGAGCTGGAATCGGCGGACCGGGCCGCGGCCCGGATCGCGCAGGCGGGCGAGGCTGGCCGAGGGGAGCTGGACAGCGAGCTCGATCGCTTCGCCTCCCAACCCCCGCGGCTCACGCCGACCTTCATCTCGCGGTTCCTGCAGCAGCTGCGCATCGAGGGCGGGGCACTTCCGGCGGTGGCGAGGCTGGAGCAATGGATCGCGGAGGAGGCGCTGAGCGCGGACGAAGCGACCGCCCGGACCACCGAACGATTGGCGCTCACTCAGGTGATGATGGCCAACAGCATCACCAGTCTGCAGGCCATCGGGCAGATGGAGTGGCAAAGCTTTGTCGAGGCGCAGAGCCAGATGGAAGCGGTGCTCCGCGCTGATCCCTCGGGCTTCTACGCGCAGATGACATTCGCCACTCGTGACCGCTACCGGCACGTGGTCGAGCGGATCGCGCGGCGCACGCGACGCCCTGAAGAGGTCGTGGCGCGAATGGCCATCGAGTGCGCCGTCGCCGGACAGGCGGAAGCGAGCGACGATCCAAGGCGCGCCCACGTCGGCTACTACCTCATCGACGACGGCCTCGCCCTGCTCGAGTCGCGGACCGGCCACCGGCCGACCACGCGTGAGGCCGCCGAACGTTGGGTGCACCGCCGACCCAGTGTGGTTTTCGTGGGAGGCCTCGCGATGGCGACGAT
>JBFJPA010000250.1:0-7060 GCA_041617355.1 Longimicrobiales bacterium | reverse complement strand
GGCCGTCGCGAAGAACGTGAACGGCGTCGTCACGACATCGGCGCCGGGGCCGATGTCCAGTGCCATGAGGGCGATGAGCAGCGCATCCGTTCCGGATGACACGCCGAGCGCGTGCGGCGACCTGCAATAGCGCGCGATCTCGTGCTCGAGCGCGTCGACCTCGGGACCGAGGATGAAGTATTGCGACTCGACGACACGCATCAGTGCCTCGTCGATCTCGCGCCGAATCGTGGCGTACTGAGCTTTCAGGTCGAGCAGCGGGACTTGCATGATCGAGCTCTCGTGGAATCGGACCGGCCGTATCGCCTGGCGGCCCGAACATAGAGGCGGGTCCCGATGGGGTCCAGACGCTAGATCTCGACGCTGACGCCGTCGTGCGCGATGGACGTTCTGCCACTCCACCCCGCGCTGGCCACCAAGTGCACCAGGCGTCGCCGGTCCAACTGCGGATAGACGTGCGTGAGCAGGAGCGTGCCGGGCTCGGCCGCCATCGCCAGTTCCGCCACGGACGTCGGCGTCAGGTGCACAGGGATCCCGATCTCATCCGGCAGGGAACACTCGGCCACGAGGAGATCGACGCCCGCGAAGAAGCGGCCGAGCTCGGGATCCGGTCCGGTGTCGCCGGTATACCCGATTGTGCGGCCGTTCGCCTCCACGCGATAGGCGACGGAGTCGGAGGTGTGCCGTGTCGCGGCCACGCGAAGGCGGGCGTCGCTGAGGTCCACATCCGTACCGTCACGAACTTCGACGAGCGACAGCGGGAAGCCCGGATCGCGAATATGGCCGCCGAGCGCGTTGGGCAGTTCGTCGATGAGAGTCTTCAGCCCGACCGGCCCGATGACCGTCAGCGGCGTGTCGCGAGGCGACGCCTGGCCATACTTCCACGCGAAGAAGAGTGCGGAGAGGTCGCCGATGTGGTCGACGTGGAAGTGCGTGAGTGCGAGATGCGTGAGCGCGGGCCAATCCAGCTTGAATTCGGCCATGCGGTGCAGGACACCTGGGCCGCAATCCAGGAGCAATCGCAGATCGTCGTGCTCGACCAGATAGCCCGAGCCCACGCGCTCGGCATCCGGCGCCGCGGTTCCGCAGCCGACAACCGTGAGTCGCATTGCTCAGCGTGTATCGATGGTCGCCGCCCAGTCCCGATTCTCGAGGTACCATTCGACGAGCCGGCGCAACCCTTCGTGGGCTTCGGTCGTCGGGCGCCAACCGAGCACGCGCTCGGCCTTCTCGATGGAAGCAAAGGTCGCGGGCACATCGGCCGGATGGGGCGGCTCCCAGACGATGTTCGCCGAGCGGCCCGCGAACTCCTCGATCCAATGGAGCGCGTCCATCAGCGGCACCGGGCCGTGCGAGCCCAAGTTGATCGCCTCGCAGCCGACGGGGCGCAACGCCGCGATCGTGCCCCGTGCGACGTCATCGACGTACGTGAAATCTCGCGTCTGCTTGCCGTCCCCGTACACGGTCACCGGCCTGCCTTCGCAGATCCACTGCACGAACCGGAACGGTGCCATGTCCGGGCGGCCAGCCGGGCCGTACACCGTGAAGTAGCGGAGCATCGAGATGTCGAGGTGCCGCAGCGCGTGGTATGACCGGCAGAGTGCCTCGCCCGCCACTTTCGTAGCCGCATACGGCGATAGCGGCCGATCCGCCGGAGCCGTCTCCGGACACGGCGCCGGCGCCTCCGCACCGTACACGCTCGACGATGACGCGAATACGACTTTTCCGATGTCGTGACGGACACAGGCGTCCAGCAGATTGAGCGTGCCAGTCACATTGGTGTTCACGTACGTCCACGGATCCAGCACCGAAGGCCGGACCCCGGCCCGTGCGGCGAGGTGGATCACTGCGGCAAGCCTACGCTGCCGGACGACGGCGTCGACCGCGTCGCGGTCACAGAGATCGCCGCGCCGGAACTCGAATCCCGGCCGGCCCTGCAAGCGGCTGAGGCGCCACTCCTTGATGCGCACGTCAGTCGCCGCGTTCAGGTCGTCGAAGCCGATGACGGCATCACCCTGGTCGAGCAGCATTTCGGTCACGCGCGAGCCGATGAAGCCCGCCACACCCGTTACCAGGTAGTCCGCCAAAACGCCTCCACGTTATCGCCCAAGGAAGACGATCCGCCGGAACTCTTCGCGCCCATCGGCGCGCAAACGCAGCACGTAGATGCCACGCGACACGGAAGCCCCGTTCGTGTCGGTTCCATCCCATGTCGTCAGCACACACGGGTCCTGCGTCGCACCGGCGAGGACGCGGCCGTACTGCCCCGCGTCGAGGGACACCGTCCCACAGGAAGGCTCGGCAGGAACGAGCCTCCGCACGAGCCGGCCGCGCAGGTCGAACACGGCCAGCTCCACGGTGGTCTGGTTGGCGAGGTCGAACCAAATGCGCGTGCTGATCCCGCCCGTGGCGGGGAACGGGTTGGGAAAGTTCTGGTGCAGCAGGGTCGTGGGCGGTCGGGCCGTGCTCGTGACGACGAACGGCGAAGCGCTTTCGACGGTATCGGCCGCGCCGGACGGCGTCCGCGCAATGACCCGCCACCGATAGGCGATGTTCGGCGCGAGCGGACGGGGCACGCGAAGCGAGGCCGTGGACAGATTCTGGATCGTCGGCTGCACCGGTTGCCCCGTCTCGGCCGACAGCACCTGTACATCGTAGGTGAACGGGCCGACGGGTGGCGGCGCTTCGAGCGGCGCCCACGTCAGCCGGGGCTGTGCGGAATCCACGAACGTGACCTGGTTCGGAGCGGGCGAGACGAGCCGAACCCAGTTCGGCATGGAGATCGGGCCCGAAACCTCAGACGCGCGCTGGACGCCGAGACTCGCGGTCGCGACGACTCTCCACCAGAGCGCTTGCGCGGGCCGGAGCGGCAGACGCGTGGACAGAGAAAATGCCTCCCGCACCGTGTCCGAGTAGATGACGCGGTTGAATACCGGGTCCGTCGCGATGTCGACGCGGTAAACCAGCGGTCGCAGCGCGGACTGGATGAGCGGCGCAGCCCAACTGAACCGCGGCGCGATGGTCGTGAGTCGCTGGTCGAGATCGATGGTCGCGACGCCGGACGTGCGAATACCGTCCGGGAAGAGAACCGCGCTCGCGACGTCGGGAACGCCGACACCGACATCGTTATTGCTTCCGACCGGTCTCGATCCCGCAAGCAGCAGCGCCCGTCGCACGGCGACCGGGCTCAGCTCGGGCCACGCCTGGATGAATGCCGCGACGGAGCCGGCGATAAGCGGCGTCGAGAAGCTGGTGCCCGCGAGCGCCGTCTCGTAGGCACTGGAGCCGGGCGTGCTCGCGGCGAACATGCCGACGCCGCGCGCGGACATTTCCGGTTTGGCACGGCCATTCGACGTCGGGCCACGTGCGCTTGCACCGCCACCCGCAAAGGTGGCAGCCTGGCCGAGCGCGTCGATGGCTCCAACCGCGATCACGCTGTCGGCGTCGGCCGGCGCAGACAGCGTTCCCGTCCCGGGTCCGTCGTTGCCGATCGCTGTGACGACGACGATGCCGCGGCGCGCGGCCTCGTCGGCCATGCGCGTGGTGATTGTTGTATTGCCATCGAGGTCACTGAAGGGGATGGGCGGACGGTCCGTGAAATCGGCGCGGAACACGACCGAACTCGTGATCACGCGTGCGCCCAGCGAGTCCGCCCACTCCACGCCCGCGACCCAACGGTCCTCATCCGCCCGTGTGTCGCCGGGCTCGGCATCGACCTTGGCCAGGATGAACTGCGCCTCGTAGGCCGGCCCCACGATGGTGCCGGGGCGGAAGCCGCCGAGAAGCGACCAGACCTGGGTGCCGTGCCGCGACTGCAGCGTCCCCGATCCGGGCGGATCGGTGACATCGGAATCACCTTCCACGAAGTCACGGGCACGCACGATCGAGCGACCGGCGAAGGCTTCGTGTCCGATTTCGAAGCCGGTGTCGAGAATGGCGACGCGTACGCCTCGTCCCGTGAAGCCGAGCACGTGCAGCGTCGGAATCCTGAGTTCGCGGAGCGCATGCCAGTTTCGCCCGTAAAAGGCGCTGTCGGTCTGCGCCAGCGACGACTCGTCCGCGACGGACGTCGTGGCGGTCACGGCCCGCGCGCGCGTCAGGTGCGCAACCGGCCGTAACGCGCGGACGGCCGGGTGCGTCGCGATACGGGAGAGTGAGGACGCGTCCGCCTCGACACTGATCGCACGCAGCCACCGGCTGGCGTGGCGCACACGACCGCCCTCTCGCACGATGATCCCGAACAACGAATCCGGGAGCGGCAGGTCGCTCGCGACGAGCGGGATTCCAAGGCGGGCCCGGTTCTGCAGTGCCTCCGGGGAGAGCGCGGGCGCCGAAGTCCCGGCGGCCGCAACCGGGTCGAAGAAGACCCAGTGCGGCGAGTCGGGCTGTCCGTCATGCGCGGGACGGCGTGACGCGAGGACGATCAGGAGCGCGGCCACCGCAAAGAGCACGGCGGCGCCGGCCGGACGCATCATGCGGCGCCGCCCGCCCCGGCCTCCGCCAATACCTCTTCCAGCCGCACACCCACGATGGAGCTGATCCCGGGCTCCTGCATGGTCACACCGTACAACCAGTCGGCGGCTTCCATGGTGCGCGGATTGTGCGTGATCACCACGAACTGCGTCGACACCTTGAAACTCTGCAGCATGGTGATGAACCGGCCGATATTCGCCTCGTCGAGCGGCGCATCGACCTCATCGAGCACGCAGAACGGACTCGGCTTCACGAGGTAGATCGCGAACAACAGCGCCAAGGCGGTCAGGGCGCGTTCACCACCTGACAGGAGGTGGATTCGCTGAGTGCGTTTACCGCGTGGCGAGGCCGAGATGTCGATCGGCGATTCGAGCGGATCCTCCGAGTCCTCGAGGCGAATGTCACATTCGCCGCCTTCGAACAGGGTTTGGAAGGTCGACAGGAAGTTCTCCCGGATCTTGCCGAACGTGTCGGTGAACATCTCGCGAGCCGTCCGGTTGATCTGGCGAATCGCGCTCTGCAGGTCATCGCGAGCCTTGACGAGATCGTCACGCTGCGTTTGCAGGAACTCCAGCCGGCGGCTTTCCTCGTCGTGCTCCTCGACGGCCAGCATGTTGATAGGGCCGAGACGCTCGATGTCCGCCGCGACCGCGTGCAACTCGGCCGTCAGCACATCCACATCGCCTTCGACCGGCTCCACCTCTTCGGCGAGTTGCTCGAAGGGCCGACCCCACTCGGCTTCGAGTCGGTCCCGCACGCGGCGTTCGGCCGCATCGGCCTCCGCTCGCTGCAACTCGAGCCGGTGCCGGAGCTCGCTGCGTTCATCGGCCGACCGACGTAGCGATCGGACCTGCGATTCGAGCGTCATGGCGGCATCTGCCGCATCGGCCAGGCGGTCGTCGAGAGTGCGCAGCTCGGCCGCGAGCGTATCCCGCTGTTCGAGCAGTTCACCCAGGCGGCCACCCGCCTCACCGCGCAGCGTGTCCAACTGCTCGATGGCGCTTCGGTGCTGCGTCTCCTCGCGCCCCAGCGCGGCCAACCGCAGTTCTGTTTCCTGCAACTCGGCGCGCGCCGTGACGAGCCGCCGATCGAGCGCCGCGAGCGCGCCCTCGGCGCGCGCATGGGCGACCCGCAACTCCGCCTCTTCGTCACGCACCGTTTCCCAGGCGGCTTCGCTCTCGGCGAGCGCTTGCGTGGAATCCTGCCAGCGCTGACGGTGCTCGGCGAGCGTGCGCTCCAGCGCGACCTTCGTTTCTTTTGCGTCGACCGCGTCACGCTCCGCACGTTCGGCGACGTCGAGCAGCTCGCGGCGGCGGCGCTCCAGCTCTTCCCTCGAGCGGATGGTTCGTCCGCGCTGTCCCGCGCGCGTCGCCTCATCCGCCTCGGCGCGGCGCAGGTCCAGCTCGAGATCGTGCAGGCTCGCGGTCAGCTCGCGCAGTGCGGACTCCGCCGTCTCGATGCGGCCGACTACCTCGGCACGGACAGCCGCCCGTCGTTCGACTTCCTCGGCCGCGGCGGCGGCTTCCCGTCGCAGCTGTTCGAGGCGCTCCCGCCGACCCATGAGCACCGGTTCGCTGGGCGCATCGCCCGCGAACTCCAGTGCTTCGACGAGCGCTTCCAGGCGAGGCAGCGCTTCCTGCGGCAGAAGTGCGACGGCGCCGGAATCCGACTGTGTATCGGCCAGCCACGCACGCACCCGCTGCGTCGCCGTACCGTCCTCGACGACGAGCGTCTGAAGAAGAGAACCGAGCGCGGCCTCAAGCGCGGCCGCCCGCTCGCGCGAGAGGCGCAGGAACTCCGTGACTGGGCCAACCAGCCCCGGCAGCCGGTCACGCGCCGTGAGCGCCGCCGCAACAGCTGGTGCGAACCCGTGAAACTCGCGCTCGAGCGCAGCCAGCGCTTCGGCCTTGGCCGCCAACCGGCCGGCGTCGTCTTCGGCCTCCGCGAGGGCCCGGCGCGCTTCCGTCTCGTCTGCGCGAACCCGTTCCAGCGCCAGTTCAGCCTCGGCGCGATTGCCACGCATCGCCTCGAGTCGCTCGGCGAGGATGCGCGCTTGCTCCGCGAACAGGTCGCCTTGCTGATCCAGTCGGCTCAGCTCAGCCTCGAGCTCCTGCCGCTCGATGGCCAGATGCTCGAGTCTCGCCTGCGCTTCGCGGCCCCGCTCCGCGGCTCCCGTCGCCTCCGCTTCCAGCCGAGCCATCTGGCGTGTCAACTCGTTTTCGCGGGCGCGCGCATCTTCGTCGGCGCGGCGCACGTCGGTCACTTCCTGGCGCACGGCCGCATGACGCCGCTGCGCATCCGCCACGCGCCCACCGAGCGTCTCCACGGCGCGCGCCTGTCCGGCGTGCTCCGTTTCGACGGCGGCGACCTCGGCGCGCAATGCGGCAGTGCGTTCGAGCAGATCCTCGCGCTCGCCCGCGATCTGGACGATGCGTCGCTCGGCGTGTGACCGCCGTTCGTCGGCCAAATGAATCTCACGCCCCTCGACCAACAAGTCACGCTCGTCGTCCAATTCGTCGCGACTGATCTCCAGGTTGCCGCGGCAGACGGCGTTCAGCAAGGCCTGTTCAATCGCCATGCCGACTTG
>JBFJPA010000249.1:0-7086 GCA_041617355.1 Longimicrobiales bacterium | reverse complement strand
CGTGCCGTCGCTGAGCGTCGTGCCGACCTGCGCGGCCAGCGTCTTGACCACGCCGTCGCCCGTCACCGGTTGACCCGCTTCGAGGGCCTTGACGAGTCCCTGGTAGTACGTGAGCAGCGCCATGCGGCAGGTCGCGCCCATCGCGCGAATGCGCGGGTTCTGTGTTTCGTCGTGCGCCATGACAACGGCGTCGACCCAGCCGATCAACGTCAGCCCGTGTTCCTTGGGAAGGCCCAGCACGTGGAAGAGCACCGCCGAGGGAAGCGCGATCGCGTAGTCCGAGACGAGCTCGAATCGCTCGCCACCGACCTTGATCTTGGCCAGCAGATCGTTCGCCACGGCGGCCGCGAACTTGGGCGCCGCACGGAACGGTTCGACGAACGCCTGCTCCATGATCGGCCGCAGTGCCGTGTGTCGCGGAGGATCCGAAGGAAACAGTCCCTTCGGCAGATAGCCCAACGCGATGAACGCGCCGGCCTTCTTCAGCTCGTCTGGCGTTGGCATCGTCGCAATCGGCGACTGCTTGACGAAGGTGTCCTTGTCGCGCAGCACCTGCATCGCATGGTCGTGCCGGAATACCCAGTAGCTATCGTAGGGTTTGTCCACCCACTTGATCGGTTCCTCCGCTCGGAATTGAGCATACTGCGGATACGGGTCTTCGAGAAACTTCGGATCGTGTGGATTGAAGGTCGGAGCGGTCGTTGCGATACTCATGATCGGCTCCCCGGTTTCAAGGTGGTGTGCCGAGGCGGTCCCGCAGCCACGCGCTCGCTTCGGGCGTGATCACGACGTGGTCCTCGTCCTGGGCGCACACGAAGTAGTCGTGAAACGGCGAAACGCCGCTGCTCGGCGGCGGCACCGGTGTGAAGGGATCGGCATCGATGTCGAGGGCGCTGACGGTGGGAACGGAGCACGTGCGTGCGAGGTCGGGGCTTTGCGCAACGTGCCCGCAACCGAGGTCCCGGGCCAACCTCGCCGCCATCGCAGTGTAGTAGTTCTGGCCACCCGGCACGCCTTCCCACGCCACGTCGCTCGCCAGGTTCAGAGGTTTCGGCTCACCTGCGGGAGACAGCAGCCAGCCCCCTTCGCCGATGGTGCGCTCGCCCTGTCGCTTCGCCGGCAACGTGTGCAGCCTCGCGCGGATGAACGGGCTGTGCGTCCACGACAGCATGCGCCGGTAGGGCTTCACGCTGCGCTTGCCGTCGCCGCGGCCGCAGGCGATCGCCAGCAGCCGTGTTTTCTGCGGATAGCTGCCCATCTGCTCCAACTCGTCGGCGAACGCCGTGCGCAACGGACTCGTCTCCGCCATGCCATCGCGCAACCATTGCATGACGAATTGCTGGTTGGCGGGACTGTCGAGGAGCGCGGAAAGCAGTTGCATCTCTCCCGACACGGCCTTGAACGCATGCACGAACCACTGCGCGGCCAGGCTCGTGTACGAACCGCGGTGGGGCGTGTCGACGGTGAAGAAGACACGCGCACCGTGCGCCTCCGACCGATGCTCCATCGACGTCAGCGCGAAGCGTGCGATCAGGCCCCCCATGCTGAAACCGCCGACGATGAGCGGCCGGGATGTCCGCAGCCTCGCCGCCCGAATGCACGCCGCGACGATCCGGGCGTTGTCCTGCATGGGCCGGAGCCCCTGGTCGAAGCGGACCATGATGAGATCGTACCCCGCCGCACGTAGCGCGTCGGCCGTGCCGGCCTGGTTCATCAGTTCGTACAGGTAGCTGTCGCTGTAGCCGCCGGGGAATCCTTCGGCGACGATAAGGGGATCGATGACACTGTGGTGGCCGGCGCCGTGGTACACGAACGCCCGACCCGTCACATTGCCGTCCCGCAGCCTCCACGTTTCGTCCGGCCGGGGCGGCGCGGGCGCGTCGCTCACGGTCACGGACAACGAGGCGCGGCGGCGACGACGGCCGTAGCGGCAGCGCACTTCGATCTCGACAGTGTCTCGATCCGCCCTCACCGTGAACGGCTCATCGAAGCCGATGGCACGGTACCCTTTTCCGTCCGCGAGATCCACCTCGACCTTTGGCAGCCGGCCCAGGTTCGTCAGATGGTAGTCCGCGCTCAATACGAACGTGACATCCCGGCCCCGATGGACCGGCAGCTCGCGGCGAAATTGTGGAGCCAGCAGGCCCGCCGCCATGAAGACCGTTTGCGTTCGGAGCACGGAGGCGAGATCCGACGGTGGTGGCTCGAGGGCTTTGCCCGACTTCGCCGCAGCTTTGACTCGGCCCAGGAACGGTCGAGCCGGCTGGTCGACGTCGAAGTACGCGATCGCGATGGGGACCGGGCCATCGGGTCTTACGGCTTCCAGCTGGGCCTTCAGTTGGAGCGGGTGCTTCACACTGCTCGCGTCGCGTGCATTCGCGAGAAACCAGTACAGTCGTTCCCACTCGAGCTGATCGAGCACGGGCCTGCGCCTCGCCCCGTCCGGGAATCGCGGGTTACCCGTCCAGACGAGTGGGCGCGAATCGGGCTGGTGCTGCGACAGCAACGATTGGATCTGCTTCGCCAGCGGCGATTCGCTCATGTCAGGCCGGCAAGGTACCGGATGCCGTCGATCCCGGGCATGAAGCCGTACACGCTGCCCCGCGTCGTGACGAAGGTCGGAAGATCGTCGAAGACGACCGGATCGCGCGAATCGTCGGTGCGAATTACGTACCGGCCGCCCTGGGGCCGCTGCGCCCCGACGATCGGGTCGCGGGTGTTGCGGAGGCCGGCCATCGCGAGGTCCTTGTTCGCCCACACCTCGAGCAGGAACTCGTACTGGAACTCGAGGTCACCGCAGATGAACACACCGATCAAGCCACGCTCCGTCCGGTCATCCACCAACTCGGGAGACTCTTCGGGCACGAACGAAGCCTGGAATGTCGGGCGACGGATGCCGGTGTCGACACGGGCGTAGCCGGGTCGCTTCGTGCCTTCGCCGAGATCGAGGGCCGGGCCGTACGGCATACCACGACGGATGATGCGACGCGAGTGCGGGATACCCATCGCCATCGAGCCGCGCGGATTCATACGCCGGACATGCGAGCCGATGGGACAGCGGAGACCATCGCTGTCGTCGTAATACGTCGGGTGCTCGGGGCTTGGCTTGTAGTCGAAGTTGTTGTATTGCGCCGGCGGTAGACGCGTGTTCGGATCGTCCGGTGAAACCATCAGCGGTACGCCGTTTCGCCAGCGGCCCATGAGCTTCGCCGCGACCAGCTCCTTCGACATGTTGCACCGCTCGCCGACCGCACGCAGGAAGTTCTCGAATCCGATCGCGTCCTGCTCGAGGATGCGAATGGCCACGTACGTGCCGTTGTCCGTGAGCTCCGCGGGAAGATCGCCGCGGAAGTTGCCGTCGTACTGGTTTATGTAGTCCTTGCCGAGCAGGAATTCGCCCGGACGGGAAGACGGCTCGAAATCGTCCTGGCGCTCGTCCTCCGGCGTGTATGTGGTCTGGACGCCTTCAACGTGCGGTTGGGCGATCCCGTCACGATAGCCGAAGTGGACCCTGCCGTCGGGCAGCGCGTCGGCGTCATAGTGAGACAGCTCGCTCAGGTCGTGTTGCTGAAAGAGCTCGCGGAGCTGCTGCGATTGCACATCCCGTGCGCCGTTGCTCTTCCGGTTGTACAGCGAGAGGATTATGTGCTCGCGGCGTCCAGCGGGATTGCCCAGGGTCCAATGGTCTGGGTGGCTCCGCCTCACGTCGCCGAGACCCACCGGGTCGTACGCCTGGTTCTTCTTGTCCGGATCGTCGACCATCTGCTTTTCACGATCCACTTTGTCTACCGCACGCTTGGCCGGTCCTTCGCGGAACGCACGCGGGAACTTCGCCAGCGTGTCCTGCGCCACGCCCAGCTGCGACAGCCCGTCCCACGTGAACGCGATATTCAACATCCACGCATCGTCGTTGTCGGCGGTCTTCTGCTCCAGCGCCCGTTCGAACATCAGCGCGGTCGTGACACAGGGGAACGTCGAGGGCGCGTTCGCATCCAACAATCTGAGGAACGCCCTGGCTTTCTCGGGCGCGCCGATCCGCAGGGCGAAGTGGCGGGCCGTCTGCACGCGATAGCCGCGCAGGATATTGCCCTGAACGTCGCCGAAATCGATGGCCACATCAGAATCGAGAAAGGTCGCCATGTCGGTCTCCGTCGGAAGAGACGCCGTTACCAGGTGCCCTATCGCACCACCCAGGATCGGGACGAGGGGCACGAACCGGTGAAACGCCCGGGGACTGGGTTACTGCCGGAAATTGACTTCGGTGTGACCGGCTTCGACTAACGCAAGCCGCGGATTTGCTGAATCTCGATTACCGTTGTGTCACTGTATGCCGACCAGGGAACGACTCGGTCCAGGTCGTTGTCGTGGATGAACTGCAGGAAATCCAGCGGATACTCGTTCACGGGAAGACGCGGCGCGTCTTTCACATACGTCAGAATCTCCGTGAAGGCATCGTGGAGCTTCGCGACAAAGTCCATGATATAACTCGCCCGATCGCCATCGAACACGGTAATGACGTGCAGGACGGTTCCGTCACGGGCCGGCAGGAACCGCGCGAAATGAACATAGTGGAGGCTCTCGAGCGCGTCGTTGATCCCTTCTCTGTTCTGCCGGATGTAATTGAGTAGCGCCGGCATCTGCGCCGGATTCTTGAGTGTCAGGAACAGGTTGAGGCCACGCTGCACCTGCCCCTCGACCCGAAGGCTGCCCCGGTCGTGCGGCAGGTCGTCGCCGTTGCGCGCATGCCCGTTCGTCGCCGCGAGCGGGGCCGTCGATTTGAGTTCGAAATGGGCGCCCATAGTGGTACCGGCGGTGAACGGATGGCGGAGAAAACGGTGGCGTGACAACGATAAACTCGGCACTTTGAATCCGCAAAGGTTCTATGATCCGACCTGTATGACGGGAGGCGGCGCGTGCGGCGCATGACGGAGGCGCTCTCGAGTTACGTGCCGCGACTGCTGTCGCACCGGCTTTCGGCCGGGCCGATTCGGGCGCCGGAGACGCACCGCACGCCGGCCACCCTGCTTCTCACGGACATCAAGGACTTCACGGCATTCGTGGAGGAGTTCACGGATCACGGGCGCGCGGGCCTCGAGGAGTTGTCGCGTGCCGTGAACGCGTATTTCGGGCAGGTCGTGGACCTGGTCTATGCGCACGGCGGCGATGTCCTGAGCATCGCGGGGGACGCCTTCCTGTGTTCGTGGCCGGCTGCGGACCCGGCGGACTTGCCGGAAGCGACGCTGCGCGCGGTGCAATGCGGTCGTGCGATCCAGGCGGAGGTGGGTAGCCTGACCGTGAAGGGACGACCCTTCGCGACGCGGATCGGAATCGGCGCGGGTGAGCTGATTACGGCGTTCGTGGGCGGCGTGAATGGCCGGTGGGAGATGGTCACGGCGGGCAGCGCGCTGCGGCAGGTCCTGCCAGCGGAGAAGCAGGCGCCGGCGGGAGAGGTCGTGCTGTCGTTGCGGGCCTGGTCGCTGGTGGAGGACCGGTGCCGGAGTGAGGCGCTGGCCGGCGGCCTGTTCCGCCTGCAAGCGATCGAGAAGCCGATCCCGCCGGCGGAAACGCCCCCGCGTCCGGGGCTCGGCGGCTCCGATTCACTGCTGGAGCCGTTCATTGCGGCGTCGGTTCCGGAGGAGCTGCTGGGTCCGGGAATCGACTGGGCCGCCGAAGTGCGGCCCGTGACGGTGATGCTGACGGAGCTGCCCGACCCGGGGGACGTCGATCCGGAGAGTCTGGAACGGACGCACCGCGCCGTGCGCACGCTGCAGGAGGTCGTGCAGCGGTTCGAGGGGGCGGAGCGGCTGCTCGTCGACGACAAGGGCATCACGGTGTTGGCGGCGTTCGGGTTGCCGCCCATGGCACACGAGAACGATGCGGAGCGGGCGGTCCACGCGGCCGAAGTCCTGCGTGATGCGCTGGCCCGGCACGGAATGCGGCGGGGTGTGGGCCTGGCCAGCGGGCGGGCGTTCTGCGGCGTGTTCGGCAGTTCGTTGCGGCGCGAATACACGCTGTGCGGAGATTGCATCAATCTCGCAGCCCGGTTGCTGCAGGCCGCGCACGGCGATGTGCTGTGCGATCAGGCGACGACCCAGACGGTCCGCCATCGCATCGAGTTCGAGACGTTGCCGCCGATCGTGGTGAAGGGCCGCGAGCAGACGGTCCCGGTGTTCAGGCCACGCGGGCGCGGCCCGTTGCTCGCACGACCCGAGTCGCCCATGATCGGGCGGCTCACCGAGCGTGCGCTGCTCGAGGACCGGCTGAACGCGCTGCACACGCGGCGCGAGGGAGGAACGGTCCTCATCGAGGGAGAGGCGGGCATTGGCAAGACGCGGCTGATCGCGGAGCTCGTCGCGCTGGCCGGCGCGCATGAGGTCCGCGTGCTCACCGCGGCCGCCGACATCGTCGAGCGCTCGACGGCGTATTATGCCTGGCGGCCGGTTTTCGCCGAGGTTTTCGGGCTGCAACAGCGACTGGGCGATGCGGATGCGGCGCGCGCACGCGTGGCCCGTCGGATGGCGGACTTCCCGACACTGCATCGACTGACGCCCTTGTTGAGCGCGGTGCTGGCCGTCCAGATCCCGGACAACGCGTTCACGGCCGAGATGCAGGGCGACACGCGGGCCGACAACACGAACCATCTGCTCAGTACGATCCTGTCGGACATCGCCACGCGCGAGCCGGTCGTCCTTGTCATCGAGGACGCGCACTGGCTGGATTCCAGCTCTTGGGCGCTCCTGCTCGAGGTGATTCGATCCGTTGGGCCGTTGCTGGTCGTGGCGGCACTCCGGCCGCTGGCCGATCCCATCCCAAGCGAGGTCGCGCGCGTCACGGAACGTGACGCAACGGACATTCTCCGCCTCGATGGCCTGTCCCGCGAAGACACTGTGTCCCTCATCGCACAACGCCTCGGCGTTCGGCATGTGGCCGCGCCGCTCGCCGACTTCGTCTACGACCGCGTCGCCGGGCACCCGTTCTTCTGCGAGGAACTTCTGCAGGCCATGCTGGAGGCGGGCGCGATCCGGGCTACGCCGGACTCATGTGACGTGGGGGATCTGACCGGGCTCGACCTGCCCGCGACCGTCG
>JBFJPA010000248.1:0-7136 GCA_041617355.1 Longimicrobiales bacterium | reverse complement strand
TCTGCGTCGCCAGGCCGATCAACAGGTGCTCGGTCGACACGTACTCGTCGCGCAGTACCTTCGCCTCCGCCTCGGCCAGGTCGAAGATCCGATTCAGCTCCCGGCCCACTGTCGGAGCCGAGCCCCCCGTCTGCTTCGGCAACCGCTCCAGTGCACGCTCCACCCCCTGCTGCAACCGGCCCAGGTTGACCCCGACCTTCTGCAGCACCGGAACGACCACGCTCTCTTCCTGGGCCAGCAGCGCGGACAACAAGTGCACGTCTTCCAGCGTCGGATTGCCCCGCCGCTGCGCGTCCGCCGCCGCTGCCTGAATCGCTTCCGCCGCCTTGATCGTCAGACGTTCCGCATTCAACACACGAACTCTCCCTTCGCGAGAACCCGCAGCTCAAAGGGGCAATCCACGTGCCTCGCACACCTGCCGGATCGGCAGGGCCTAGTGCAGGCCGACCCGGCCGGAAACCGATCGACGCAGCGCCTCCGCGTCGAAGCCGAGTCCGTTACGGAAGGTGTAGACGACATTCTGGATGTCGGCCGGGCGCTCGAGCGGATTGCCATTGAGGACGACGAGGTCCGCTTGCATGCCGGTCCGGATCGTGCCGACGCGGTCGTGGATGCCGAGGACGCGCGCGCCGTTGGCGGTCATGATCTGGATGGCCTGCTCGGCGCTGAAGCCGGCCTCGACGAGGAGCTCGAAGTTGCGTTGGTCGGCGAAGCCGGCGATGGCGGTGAGGCAGCAGGGGTCGGACCCGGCGGCGAGAAGGCCGCCCGCGGCGACGAAAGCGCGCTCGAAGTCCATGGCCTTGCGAAGCACGCGGTGGCGATCGGGCGCAGGAGTCTCGCCCGCGGAGGTTTTCCAGGCGACGAGGGCCTGCCGCACGTCGGGCATGACGGCGTCGAGAACGCGAGGATCGAGGGGGACGCGATCGGGCGAGGAGAGCTCCATGACGGCGAGGGTGGAGGTCATGGACACGCCGCGCTCGACCATGGTCCGAAGGGTTTGCTGAACGTCGGCGCTGGCCAGGTCGAGCGAGCCGTACATCTCCGTATCGCTCACTCCGGTCGGGCAAGCGTCGGGCTGCTTGTCCTTCCAGAACTCCGTGTTGACGAGCAGGCCGTGCTCGAGGTTGTCGATACCGAGGGCGACGGCCTCCCGGAATCCGACGGAGCAAAGGTGGGCGGTGACCTTCACGCCGAGGCGGTGCGCCTCCTCGATGGCGGCGCCCAGCTCGGCACGCGAGATGTTCGTGTACGCCTTGAACCAGGACACGCCCTCCTCCGCCCAGTATCGCACCATTCGGCGGGCATCCTCGGGGCCGGAGAGCGCGTGCATGGCACCGGGCCCGGGTCCGGGTCCCTGCAAGTACGGCCCGGTGACGAAGATCTCGGGCCCCGGCGATGCGCCGGCCTCGATCGCGTTCCGAAGGTTGAGCTCCTGATAAGGATCGACGCTTCCCGTGGTGCGAATCGTGGTCACGCCGGCGGCCAGAAACAGGTGGGGGTAGCTCTGCAGCATGATCTTCATCGAGCCGCCGGCTGCCGAGCTGTAGTAGAGGTGATCATGCAGGCCGACAAGGCCTGGAATGACGGTGTGGCCGGCGAGGCGGAGCGTGCGCGCGCCCGCGGGAACGTGGGTGCCCGTGGCCGGTCCGACGCTCTGGATGCGGCCGCCGCGCAGAATGATCGTCTGGTCCTCCCGTGCGGGGGCGCCCGTCCCGTCGATGACCCGAACGCCGACGAGGGCGACGACCGGGTCGGGCACGGCGACGAAGGGCCGGACCGCCGGGGACAGGCGAGCGGCGTCCTGCGCCACCACCTGAACCGGGACGAGACTCAATCCGATCGAGGCGCAGAGGATCCAGAGGCGTGGGCGCATGTTGGTTTTTCGTGGAAGGAAGGTGAGTGTGAAGGTCGTCGTCGAATGGACTCGGCAGTCTCCAAGCTACCGGCTCGCAGCGCATCGCGCAGGAGCGCTTGACACGGTTCCGCGGTTTCCGATACGGTTTCCTTACATGGGCATCTCCGCATGGATCCGGGGCTTCGCAGTCCGAGCCGTTGGGGCGGGACGCAAAGTCCATCGGACCGGACTTTCGTCGTTCGCGTTCCTCACGCTCCTCGTCGCGCCCGGCTGCTCACGCGACGCGAGCGCCCCGCCGATCGCGCCGGAGACGTTCGTCGATGTCATGGTGCAGCTCCGTCGTGCGCACGAACTGGATATCACGGCGGACCAATTCGCGGCCCGTCGCGATGCCATCCTGCGCGATGCCGGCGTCACGGATTCCATGCTCGTCCAATGGATCCGCGCGCAGGGATCGGACGTCGCGCAGCTGAGCGCACTCTGGGACACGATCAACGCCCGGCTCACCGCGAGTGAGGATTCGGCGCGCTGACCGCAACGCAGGAAGTCGATGCGAATCGTCCTCATCGCCGGTCTGGTCGTCCTGACGGCCTGTGTCGAGCGCGAGCGCCCGTCGCCGACCTCGACGGGGACGGACGCGCGCCTCAGCGTCGAGATGTTCGAGCCTCGCCAGGGCGCCACCGTTGTCGCGGGCCGTGAGATCGAGGTCCGCGTGTCCGGCCGGGATCTCACGGGACAGAACCTCGCGGGCCTCGGCTTCGTCGTTCGGCGCGCTGCGGGAGGCGGCACACTCGACTCCGTGGCGATCCGCTTCGCCGTGCGCGGCGACTCGACGCACACGTTCCGATACACGGTCCCCGCGACGCTCCCGACCAACGCGCAGCTGGACTTGTTCGGCATCGCCTTCGGACCCAGTACACAGACGCGCACGACCGACGCACGCAACATTGTCGTCGCCCGCTGCGCTCAATTCCAGGCCGGCTGTGGCTGATTCGTCGAGCACTCCGACCCACGCGACGGCGCACTGCGCGGGCACGTGGCGGCTGGCGGGAACCGGACGTCAGCGCTGGATTCGTTGTGCGTCGTGCGCCGCAGAGCACGCGGCCACCCCCGAAAATCGGCGCGCCGCCATCGACGAGAACCGCGCCGGCCTCGTGCTCCACCGCCTCGCCTCGGAAGGCAACGCGCGGCTCGATTCGGAAACGGGCCGCTAGGCCGTCACTCCCACTCGATCGTCGCCGGCGGCTTCGAGCTGACGTCGTAAACGACGCGGTTGACGCCGGCCACCTCGTTGATGATGCGGTTGGCGGCGCGACCGATCACCTCCGGCGGGAACGGGAACCAATCCGCCGTCATGCCATCGCGACTGGTCACGGCGCGGAGAGCCACGACGTTGTCGTACGTGCGGGCGTCGCCCATGACGCCCACGCTGCGTATCGGCAACAGCACGGCGAAGGCCTGCCAGATGTCGTCGTACAGGTCGGCCAGGTGGATCTCCTCGAGGTAGATGGCGTCGGCCTCGCGGAGTACATCGAGGCGATCGCGTGTGACATCGCCGAGCACGCGAATGGCCAGGCCGGGTCCGGGGAACGGGTGCCGTCCGACCATCTCCTCCGGCAAGCCCAGCTCGCGCCCGACATTGCGCACCTCATCCTTGAACAACTCGCGCAGCGGCTCGACCAACGCGAACGCCATGTCTTCGGGCAGCCCGCCGACGTTGTGGTGCGTCTTGATCACGGCGGAAGGACCGCGCACGGAGACCGACTCGATGACGTCGGGGTAGAGCGTTCCCTGCACCAGGTACGTGGCGCCGCCGCCGTGTTCATGGGCGGCCTCCTCGAACACGCGGATGAATGTCTCGCCGATACGACGCCGCTTTTCCTCCGGATCCCCGACGCCTTCCAGCCGTTTCAGAAACCGGTCCGCCGCATCCACCACCACGAGGTGTGCGCCGAGGTGCCGGCGAAAGGTCCGCTCGACCGACTCCCGCTCGCCCTTCCGCAGCAATCCCGTATCGACGAAGATGCACGTCAGCCGATCACCGACCGCGCGGTGCACGAGCGCGGCCGCGACCGCCGAATCGACGCCACCGGAAAGACCGCAGATCACGCGCTCCCGGCCCACCTGCGTTTGGACACGTTCCAGGGCTTCATCGATGAAGGAACCGGGCGTCCAGTCCGGCTCACAGCCGCAGATGCGGAACGCGAAGTTCGACAGGATCTCATCGCCGCGCGGCGTGTGTGCGACCTCGGGGTGAAACTGCACACCGTAAATGGGTTGATCGGTCGCCCGAAACGCGGCGACCGGGAGGTCGGTGCCGCTTCCCAACAAGTCGAAGCCGGCCGGCGGCTCGTCCACGCTGTCGCCGTGGCTGGCCCACACCGTGATGCGCTCGCCCGCGTGGAATCCCTCAAAGAGATCCACGGTGTCGGTCACGGTCATCTCGGCGCGCCCGTACTCGCGGCGACCCGGCTCGACCCGGCCGCCGCGAAGCTGCGCGATCAGCTGCATGCCGTAGCAGATGCCGAGAATGGGAACGCCGAGCTCGAGCAGACCGGCCTCGGCCGTCGGCACGTTCTCTTCGTAGACCGAGGCGGGGCCTCCCGACAGGATGATGCCTTTCGGGTTCCAGGCGCGCACCCACTCCACCGAGACCGTCGGCGGGTGAATCTCGCAATAGACGCGCTCTTCGCGGATGCGACGTGCGATGAGCTGTGTGAACTGTGAGCCGTAATCGAGAATCAGGATCTTGTTGGTCATGCCGTACCTTCGAGGTCCGCGGCCTCTTCGCCGCGGACGAGATCCGCGTGTGTCTCGCGTCGCCGGATCAGGCTCGCCTGCGCCCCATGCACGAAGACCTCGGCGGGCCGCGGCCGCGCGTTGTACGTGGAGGCCATCGAGAAGCCGTACGCACCCGTGGTCCCGATCGCCAGCAGCTCGCCCGGCTCGGGCAGCGCCAGGGGCCGATCCAACGCGAGGAAATCGCCGGTCTCGCAGACGGGACCCACGACGTCGACGCGGCGCACGGGCCGGCCGACGTGTCGCGTGACCTCCTCGACGCGATGGAAGCTCGCATAGTGGCTCGGCCGGAGCAGGTCGTTCATGCCCGCATCCGTGACGACGAACGTCTTTTCCCCCGTGTGCTTGATATAGAGCACGCGCGTCAGCAGCACGCCGGCCGGGCCGACGATGTAGCGACCGGGCTCGAGGATGAGCCGCAGCCCCGCACCGTGCACGAGTGGCGCGATCGCGTCACCGAACGCGGCGGCGGGCAGGCCGGCATCGTCCTCGTACGTCACACCGAAGCCGCCGCCCGCGTCGAAGAACTCGAGGTCGATGCCATCGCGGCGCAGCGTCTCGACCAGCTCGAGGACACGCTCCACCGCAAGGCGGTAGGGTGCCACCTCGAGAATCTGGCTACCGATGTGCACGTCCACACCACGCACTGCGATCGACGGCAGATACGTCGCCAGCCGATACAATGCCTGCGCGTCCTCGATCGGAATGCCGAACTTCGTCGCGCGGTGGCCCGTTCGCGTGTAGTGGTGCGGCGTCGGCGTCTCGATGTCCGGGTTCACGCGCAGCGCGATGGCCGCCGTGCGCCGCAGATCCGCTGCTACAGCCGACAGCACGCGCAGCTCGCCTTCGCTTTCGATGTTGAACATCAGGATGCCGGCACGGAGCGCCTCGGCCATCTCGCCGGCTGTCTTGCCCACGCCGCTGAAGACGATCCGGTCCGCCGGGATCCCCGCCCGCAGTGCCCTGTACAGCTCTCCGCCGCTCACGATGTCGGCGCCGGCACCCTCCGCCGCGAGCAGCCGCAGGATCGACAGGTTGCCGTTCGCCTTGACCGAATAGGCGATGAGCGGGTCGGCGGCTGCGAACGCGCTGCCGACTTCGCGGAACCGATCCGCGATGACCGTGCGGCTGTACACGTACAGCGGCGTACCGAAACGCGCGGCCAATGCATCGGCCGGCACGTCTTCGCAGTGCAGATGCCCGCCGACGTGTCGAAACGCGGGCGCCGCCGGGGTCAGTACGCCCTCGCCCACACCGCCTCGTGCACGGCCGCGTTGCCGCAGACCAGGCAGCTGCGCGGCGCGTCCTTGCTGGCCTGGTCTTCGAAGGGCAGGACCCGAATCGTCGCCTTAGTGCTGCTCTTGACCCGGTCCTCACACGTCGCGGAGCCGCACCACCCGGCGTAGACGAAGCCCCCGGGTCCCTCCATCACCGCAATCAATTCGTCGTAGCTCTTCACGTCGCGGTGCGAGTTGGTCTCACGCCGTTCGAGGGCCGCGGCGAGCATGGCCTTCTGGTACTGGTCGAGCAGCGCCGGGATTCTCGTTGCGAGCGAACCCTCGGGAACCGCCGCCTTGCGATCGACATCCGCCACGACAGCCGTGCGCAGCACGACCATGACCTTGCCCTCGGCAACGTCGCGGGGTCCGATCTCGATGCGAATGGGGACGCCCTTGCGCTCCCATTCGTAGAACTTCGGGCCCGGCTTGATCGTGTCGCGATCATCCACTTTGACGCGGCAACCGGCCTCGCGCAGCAGTGCCGCGACGGCAGCGGCTTTTTCGAGCACGGTCGAGCGTTCGTCGTCCTTACGGTAGATCGGCACGATCACGACCTGCACCGGCGCGAGCCGCGGCGGCAGTACCAGGCCGCCGTCATCGCCATGCGTCATGACCAGTCCGCCGACGAGGCGCGTGGACACGCCCCACGACGTGTTCCAGGCGTAATCCTCGTCACCGGCCTCCGTCTGAAAGCGGAGCTCGAACTGCCGCGAGAAGTTCTGTCCGAGGTGATGCGACGTGCCCGCCTGCAACGCGCGATTGTCCTGCATGAGCGCTTCGCAGGCGTACGTGCGGACGGCTCCGGCGAACCGTTCCGACGCCGACTTCTCGCCGGTCAGCGGCGGCATCGCCATCCACTGCTCCATGAACGTGCGATACACCTCCAGCATCTGACGCGCCTCGGCCTCCGCCTCCGCTTCCGTCGCGTGCGCGGTGTGACCTTCCTGCCACAGGAACTCGGCCGTCCGCAGGAAGAGCCTCGTACGCAGCTCCCAGCGCACGACGTTCGCCCACTGATTGATGAGCAGCGGCAGATCCCGGTAGCTCTGTACCCACTTCGCGAACATTGCGTAGATGATCGTCTCCGATGTCGGCCGGATGACGAGCGGCTCCTCCAACGCCTTGCCGCCGGCGTGCGTGACGACGGCGACCTCCGGGGCGAACCCTTCGATGTGCTCCTTCTCCCGTTCGAGAAAACTCTG